>CAZAIE010000155.1:0-6053 GCA_964485035.1 uncultured Myxococcaceae bacterium
AGCCGGGAGTCCTCAGCGATCGAGGCGGCGCTCGCCGAGCTGGAGCACGCGAGCCAGAACCCCGAGCCGGCTGCGCGCTGGGCCAGGGCCGCGCGGGAACACCTCGCCGCCCAGAACGGGGAGAAGGCGGCGGAGCTGGTGCCCCTGCTCGCCCTGGAGGCGGACGCGCAGCGCTCGCGTGGGCTCTGCCGCGACGCCGAGCCGCTCTTCGAGCAGGCCCTCGAGCTGGCGCCAGCCGACCCCCTTGGGACGCTGAGGGTGGGGCTCGCGCGGTGCCGGCTGGTTGCCGGCCGGGCGGAGGACGCGGTCGAGCTGCTCGGATCGCTCGGCCCGGAGGACGCGGCCCGGCCGCTTGCCCGCTACGTCCTGGGCCGGGCGCTGTGGGACGCCGGGCGAGACCGGCCGAGGGCGCGATCGTTGGTCGAGTCGGCGATGGGGGAGCTGTCCCGAGCGGCGCGCGAGGAGGCAGAGCGCTGGCTCTCCGAGCTTCCGCAGCGTCGCTGAGCGGTCCCGGGAGGGGGAGGGCATGGCCGGGGCAGGGCGCTTCGGCTACGCTCTGAGCACTTCGTCGCTTGCTGCTTCGGGAGGTGCCCGCGTGCCCGACCTCAAGGTGCTGTGCGATGCGTTGGCCACGGGGTTGCGGCGAGGGGCGCTGATCCACGAGAAGACGGGCACGGTGCTCCCGGTGGAGGTGCTGGCTGCGGAGGCCCCGCGCGTGCTGGGCATCGCCCGGGTCCACGACGGCGCGCACGAGCTGTTCCGCAGCGAGGCCCGGGTGCGCGTGGAGCTGCCGCGCGAGGGCTCGGTGATCTTCGTCCCCGGTCGCCTCCGCGAGTTCCGCGCCAACGGGTCCACCGCCGAGGTGGAGCTCGACTGCGAGCGCGCGGAGGACCGTCAGCGGCGGATGGAGGTCCGCATCGACGCCTCCTGCCGCATCCGGCTCCAGGAGGGTGTAGGAGACGTCGAGGAGACGCGGACGGTGAACCTCTCCGCGGGCGGAGCGCTGGTGGTCTGCGACAGTCGCGCGCGTCCCGGCGAGGTGGTCGACGTGGAGCTGGAGCTGGACGGCCGGATGCTCCGCTGCCGCGCCGAGGTGGTCCGCCGCGGGGTGAAGACCAACGGCGCACCCTCGCGCACCAGCGCCGCGCTCAAGTTCGTGGGGCTCGACGAGGCGACGCGCGAGCAGATCGCGATGTACGTGCTGCGCCAGCAGGCTTGCGAGAAGGCGGGGCGAGGTAGGTGACCCCGCCCACCAGGACCAGCTTCTCGGCCCGGCTCAGCCGCTTCAGGGCCGCCTCCCGCTGCAGCGCCGCCGACCGGTCGGCCGCGGGCTCGAACCACGCCAGCCGCACCGGGCGACGCGAGCGGGTGTAGGCCGCGCCCTTCCCCGCGTCGTGGCGGGCGACACGCAAGGCGAGGTCGTTCGTCGCCCCTGCGTACAGCGAGCCGTCCGCGCAGCGCACGAGGTAGGCGCACCAGCCCTGGTGGTCGGGGAAGGGACGCGGACGGGGCATCTCAGTGCAGCTCGTAGAGGGCTTCGCGGTCGTTGCCGAAGACGCGGGTGGCGCGCTTGCCGAAGGCTTCGCCGTTGCCGTCGCGCGGGGGTCCCTGCATCACCGCCGGCGAGGCGTCGAGGTCTCCGTTGACCAGGCGGTTGGCCCAGATGTGGAAGTGGCGCACCCGCGGGTGGATCGACTGGATCTGCGCGAGGTAGCGGTTCCCCGCCCAGGCGTCTCCGAACTGCAGCGCGTAGGCCGGGTGCGAGCAGCGGTAGTAGGCCACGACCTGCGCCTGGGGGAAGTGCTGCTCCCGGTACTGGACCACCGCGAGCTGGTCGTCGCGCTGCCGGCGCAGGTGCTGGAACTGGGGCACCAGGAGCGTCGCGACGCCGGCGAGGACGAGGCCGCCGGCCGCGAGGGCGCCGAGCCGGGTGGGGATGGTGCGCGGCAGCCGGGCCAGCAGCAGCGCGGCCGCCAGTGCGAGCACGGTCCCGGTCAGCCCCAGCGCAGGGAGCAGGTAGTTGTCGCCCGGGGCCAGCGCCTGGTCCGCGGGGTGCTTGGCCACCATCGCCAGCGAGGCGAGTTGGGCGAGCAAGAGCCCCAGCAGCGGCCGGCGCAGACCGGGGCGCGGGTCGTCGGGCAGGCGCCGCGCGCCGAAGACGAGCGCCACGGCGCCGAGGACGAGCCCGCCGGTGAAGACCAGCTCCCCCCGCAAGAGCCGCAGCCCGGTGTGCAGCAGCGCAGCCGCCTCGGGAGCGCTCTCGGGCCCGTTGCCGTAGTGCCCGGAGTGGGTCGCCAGCCGCGTTGCGAAGCGGAAGAGGTTGCGGATGTCCGGCCAGGCGGGCGCGGTGAGGAGCAGCGCCGAGGCCGCCGCGGTGCCGAGGAAGGCGGCCCAGGCGCGCCAGCCGCCCAGGACCACCAGGGGGACCAGCACCAGCGGAGCTGCCGTGAGCTTGGTGGCGAGCGCCGCACCGGCGACCAACCCCATCGCCGCGCCCAGGAGCGGCGAGCGGCTCCGGGGGGAGACCGCCAGCGCCGCGAAGGCCGCACCCAGTGCCAGCGTCACCGGCTCCGGCTTCGCAGCGCAGAGGTGGGGGAGCGCGGTGGCGGTGAGCAGCGGGGTGGCCTGGGCGAGCAGCGCCGCTGGGAGGCTGCCCGTCGCTGTCCGCACCGCCTTCCCCAGGAAGACCAGCGCCGCCGCGTAGAGGCCGAGGAGCACGAGGACCAGGGCGCGCAGGTACAGCTCAGGCCGCGCGAGCAGGTCGCGGACCAGCGGCCCCTGCCCGGCCACGAGGTGCGTCACCCGGACCACGCCCGCTCCGACGAGATGCACCAGCGCGCCCGGGTGGTCGGTGTGGGACGAGGGCAGTCCCTGCGCGACGTTGAGCGCGTTGAGCAGGTACGGGTATTCCGGGTCGAGGTTCAGGCCCAGCCAGGCCGGGCCCTTTGCCCAGAGGAAGGCCAGCGATAGCCCCAGCACCAGGAGGGGCACGGCGAGCAGCGGCAGCAGGCGGCGTTCGGGCATGGTCGGGGAGGGGGACGGAAGGGCGCGCATGCTAGGTCGCCGGGAAGCGGCGGGTCCAGCGCCTTCGGTCCGTCCCCGCCTGCCTAGAGCCGGTAGCCGAGCGTCAGCCCCACCACGTCGGCGCTGCCGCCGTAGGTTCCCGGGAGCGGTGCGTACGTGCTCTCGGTGTCCAGCATGAACACCCGCTGGTATCCGAGGTCCGCTTCGAAGCCCGAGAGCCGAAGCCCCACCCCCGCTGCGAGGCCGACGCGCGTGGCGTCGGGCAGGTCGGGCGAGAGCGTCTCCTTGGGGCTCGGCGTCGGGTCGTACATCGCGCCCAGCCGCACGCGGACGTACTCGTGGACCGCCAGCTCCCCTCCCAGGTGCACGTTCCAGGTGTGGTGGTAGCGCTTGGCGATGGTGGTGTTCAGCGAGGGGTCCGCGAACTCCATCTTCATCTCCCCCACGCTCTGCCAGCCGGTGTACTCGACGTCGAGCCCCAGCCGCAGCCCGCCGTGCTGCCAGGCGAGGCCCATGGCGAGGATCTGCGGGAGGGTCATGGAGCTGGACACCGACTGGTCCTTCAGCTGGCTCGCGAACTCGGGGGTGACGCCCCCGAAGTGCGCCCGGGCATCGCGGTAGGAGAGCGTCACCGTGCTGCGGTACGCGGCGCCGAAGCTGAGCTGGCCGTAGCCGGAGGACTTCTCCAGCACCGTCACCTGGAGTCCCAGGTTCCCGCCCACGCCCCACGCCGCCCCGGCGATCTGCAGGGAGGCGTCCGAGTCCAGCAGGCTGAGGTCCTTGTTCAGGTCCAGCGTGGACCGGACGATCTGCACGCCCGCGCCCACTCGCACCCGCCCCAGGAGCCGGTACGCCACCTCGGGGTTGATGAAGTAGTTGAGCATGCTGCCCTTCGTGCTCTGGTAGCGCCCCTGCCAGTTCTCGGACCACTCCAGCGCCAGCCCGAACGGGACGAAGAAGCCCAGGCCCACCGAGGCGTCCTCGCTCAGCCCGTAGCTCACGTAGAAGTGCGGCGGGGGCACGGGGATCTGCTTGGTGGTGTTGTCGCCCCGCGAGAGCTTCACGGTGAACGCGGGGATCACCAGGGTGTCGCCCAGGCGGACGTGCAGCCCGGGGCCCTGCGCGAGCCCGGCGGGGTTGTAGAGGGCGGCCGAGGGGTCGGCGACGTCCGCGGTCACCGCGGTGGCCATCGCCGTGGCGCGCGCGTCCTGGGTGCCCACGTAGAAGCCCGCGGCCCGCGCGGAGGGGGCGGCGAGGAGCACTGCGAGGACAATGAGGTGCGTTCGCATCGGGTCGCTCCTTAGGGCTTCGCGCCGGAGGGCTTTGCGCCCGTGGAGAGGAACTGGACGAGCTGGAGCTGGACCTGGGGCGTCAGCGCCTCGCCGTTGAGCAGGAAGCTGTGGCGCTTCTCCGGGGCCAGCGTGCTGCCGTCGAACTCCACCGACCAGAGCGGCTGCGCCACCCCCGTCCGGTTCGCCGAGGCGAGCAGCGCGAGCGTGGTCGGGTTGGGGATCACCTGGTCGCCGGTGACGTACTGCACCAGGGCCCGCCGCGTCGCAGGTCGCCGCGCCCCGTTCGCGACCAGGTGCGCCGCATTCAGCGCGTCGGCGGGGTCCAGCACCCAGCGGGCGATGGAGGTGAACTGGTCGTAGGCCGCGGTGCCTTCAGTGATGCCCTGGGAGGCCAGCCCTTCGTTCATCGCCTGGCGGACCGGCGCGAGCCCGGGAGAGGTGAGCAGGATGTCGGTCAGTCCGCCCCCGGGCACGTTCAGGACCACCCGCTGCACGTCGGGGCTCGCGGCGGCCCAGAGCGTTCCCAGCATGCCTCCGAGGCTGTGGCCCACGAAGTGGAGCGTGGTCCCGTCCAGGCGGCCTGCGCCCTGCGCGGCGAGCAGGTCGTTCAGGCAGGGCGCCACCGGCGACGCGGTGGTCGACACGAGCACCCGCCGCAGCTGCGCCAGGTCCGCCACCTGTTGGCGGAAGTTGTCGCGCGTGGCGAAGAGGTTCGAGGGGTCGATGAAGTTCCAGCCCGAGAGCGCGGGGTTCACCGAGCCTCCGGCGCACTTCCAGGTCGTGGGAGCGCCGCTGCGCACGCACTCCCCCTGGTTGTTCTGGGCGCAGTAGACGTCGGCTGGGGTGGTCCCGGTCGTGGCCGGGTCACAGGCCCGCCTGCCGCTGCGCGCGACGCACCGTCCGGAGGTCGCGTCGCAGGTCTGGGTGAGGGGGTTCGCACAGGCCGCGTCGTCGGAGGGCGCCCGGGTCACGACCTTGCTGCCGACGCAGGTGGTCCGGTCGCCGTGCCACGCCACGTCCGCGGAGATCACCGCGTAGCCCGCAGCGGCGAGCGCGTTCACCAGCGGCAGCACCACCGTCCGCTGGGAGGTCACCCCGTGGTTGAAGACCACCACCGGGTAGCCCTGGGGCGGCGTCGCGGCGCCCGGCAGGGCGAGCAGGAAGGAGACGAACTCAGGGGCGGGCGACTTGGGGGCCAGGGTCCCGCCAGGGCCGGTGAGCAGGTTCATCGTCGGGAACCTGCCGGCGAGGATCCTGCCCACCTTGTCGTGGGGGATTCCCGCGGCGTCCATCGACAGGAAGAAGTTCGCCGTCTGGTCCACCGCGTACCCGGGGACGTCGGGGAGCTGGCCCCCGAAGGCCTGCGGCAGGTCGTGGATCGCCGTGAGCGCGCTGGCGGTGGTCTGGGTGGTGAAGCCCCAGGCCAGGGCGAGCTCGCGCCTCGCGATGCCCTTGGCCTCCAGCGCGGAGACGACCGGGGCGAGGCCCTGTCGCAGCGGCTCGAGCTGGGCCGCCTGCGCGTCGGTGAGCAGCGAGAGCTGGCTCTTGCCGCTCGCGTCCACCAGCGGCTTGGAGAGGCGCACCAGCGCGAACGCGACCGCCGGGATCACCGGCTTGCCCCCCGAGGCCTTCACCTTGGTGGTGACGAAGCCCGCGTAGGAGGTGGTCTCCTCGAGCGGCACGTTCGGGACCAGCTGCAGCGCCTCGGGGGTCTTCGCGCTCCCCACGCAGTTCAGG
>CAZAIE010000155.1:6063-10341 GCA_964485035.1 uncultured Myxococcaceae bacterium
CAGGCAGGCGCGGAAGTCGGGCGCGGCGGCGGACGGCGCGAGGTTCACGAGGCCCAGCGCGTCCGCCGTGAGCGACCCCGGCTCGATGCTGCCCTGGTCGAGCGCCCCGCGATCGAGCGCGTTCTCGCTGAGCACGGGCGCAGTGGTGGAGAAGCCGTCGAGGGTGTTGAGGCCGCGGTAGAGCGCCTGCTGGGTCGCCGACGCGTCTGCGGGGATGGGCAGCGCCACGTGCGCCGGGGTCGAGCCGACGGCGGGCGCCCGGACCAGGTCGTTGGGGAAGGGGATGACGCCCTGCTCGGGATTGAACGCGAGCTCGGCGCGGCTCACGACCCGGAAGGACCAGGCCAGGACGAGCTGCTCGCGCGAGAGCCCCATGGCCTCGAAGGCCGAGAGGAGCGGCGAGAGCCCACGGCGCAGCGTCTCGAGCTGCACGGCCTCGTCGACGGTCATGGGCGCAAGGGTCAGCGCCGGGATGCAGGTCGCGACGTCGAGCACCGTGCCTTCACAGGAGACCAGCGGCGCCTTGGCGCGCGCCAACGCCCAGATCTGCGAGGCGACCGCCGGGCCGCCAGTCGCGCTCTTCACGCCCTGCGGGCCGCCCAGGATCGCGATGGCGTACTGGTGGCCCTTCGTCCAGCCGGCCGCAGGCGCGGCGATCGACACCGCGCGGGCCTTCTCGTCGTACTCCGGCACCGCGGCGACCGGGGCCTGCGAGGTCAGGTCGAACACCCGGATCGACGCGGAAGTGACCGAGTTCGGGTGCAGGCCTGGCGCTGCGACGGTGGCCCGGGCGGTGGCCTGCTGGGGGAAGCCGTCGAGGGTGTTCAGGAAGTCGCGGGTGAACTCCTGCTCGGCCGCGCTCGCAGCGGGGTCGATGGGCGCGTCGACCAGCCCGGTCGTGGGGTCGATCGCCAGGTCGTTCGGCACCGGCACCGCGGGCGGCGAGGCCGCGGGGTCGAAGGTCATCGCCGGGAAGCTGGCGATGCGGAAGGTCCAGGCCAGGGCGACCATGGCCCGGGGCAGCCCGTTCTTCTCGAAGGCGTCGAACATCGGCTTCAGGCCCCGGCGAAGCGGTTCGAGCTGTAGCGCCAGCGCGGTCTGCTCGGCCAGCCGGGCCTCTGGGTCGCTCTGGTGGGAGGGGAGCAGGTCCGTGGTCGCCCGGCAGCCCGGGTCCGCGAGGTCGACGCAAGTGACCAGGCTGTGCTTCGCGCGGGCGAGGGCGAAGGTGGTGGAGGCGGTGACCGACTCGCCAGCCAGTCCGCGCGGGCCGACCATCCCGCCGAGGACCACGATGGTGTAGCTGCCGCCGGGCTTCCAGCCGCCAGCGGGCGGCGGGACCACCAGACGCCCGGGTGCGGCCGGGTCCTGGGTGTCCTGGTAGAGCGGCCGCGTGTCCACCTTCTTCGCGGTGACGTTGTCGTAGATCTGGATGGTGTCCGCGGTCACCGAGGCCGGGTCCAGCCTGCCGCTGAAGGTGGCGGTGGCCGCGGTGTCGGCGGGGAAGCCGTCCAGCGTGGCGAGGTGCCGCGCGAACTCGGTGTCGATGGCCGAGGCGCCAGGCGCGAGCGGAACCGCCACCCGTCCGGTCTCGAGGTCCATCGCCAGGTCGTTCGGGGACGGGACCTGGGGTGGAGAGCGGGCAGGGTCGAACTGGGCCACGACGTACTTCGTCGGTGGCGTCTGCTCCACCGTCGGCGTACAGGCTGCGGCGGCGAGCAGGGCGCACGAGAGCAGCTTCTTCATGATCTCTCCTGGAGGAGGGGCGTGGCCCAACGGCGTACCCCCATGGGCCCGCGTCCCCCGCGATCGACGGAATCGTGAGTTTCTAACACAGGTTGCGGGCCCCCGGACGGGGGTGAACGGGTTCCCGAATCGAACGTCTCGCCGGCCCCCCCATCCCCTGGTAGAAGGGGCCGCGTGTCCAGCCCGCTCCCCATCCTCTACTGCGACGACGACGTGGCGCTCGTGGACAAGCCCAGCGGGATGCTGGTGCACCGCGGCTGGGACCGCGACCCGGTGGTGGCGATGACCGCGCTGCGCGACCAGCTCGGACGCCACGTCTTCCCAGTGCACCGCCTCGACCGGGCGACCAGCGGGGTGCTGCTCTTCGCGCTCTCTTCCGAGACGGCGGCGCGCCTCCAGGCGGAGTTCGAGGCGGGCTCGGTCCGCAAGCAGTACCTGGCGCTGGTACGCGGCACCCCGCCGGCGTCCTGCGTCGTCGACCACCCCGTGCCCAAGGCCGAGGACGGGCCCCGTGTCCCGGCGGTCACGGAGGTGCGCACGCTGGGGACCAGCGGCCGCTTCTCGCTGGTCCTCGCCGAGCCGCGCACCGGGCGGCTCCACCAAATCCGGCGGCACCTGAAGCACCTGGGCCACCCGCTGGTGGGCGACGTCAACTACGGGCGCGGGGAGATCAACCGGCTCTTCCGGGAGCAGTACGGCCTGCACCGCCTCTTCCTGCACGCCTGGACGCTCGCGCTCCCTCACCCGCGCACCGGAGCGCCTCTCCACGCTTGTGCTCCGGTCCCTCCGGAGCTGATGCGCGTGCTCGAGGCGTTGGAGCTCGCGGGCGCGCTCGCGAAGGGAGCGCAGCCTTGAAGCCCCCCCGGGACCCGCAGATCACCGCCGAGGTCGAGGTGCCGTCGGTCCGGCTCCGTCGAGGGCTCACCCTGCGCATCGGCCTCGTGATCGTGCTCTTCACCGTCGCGGTCTTTGCGCTCTCGCTGGTGCGGACCGGGCGGCTGCTGGAGGCGACCCAGCGTGAGCAGGCGCACTCGTTGGCCCAGCTCGTGGCCGGGGTGGCGGAGCTGGGGGCGGCGACCCCGCCCAGCGAGGAGTGCGCGCCGACGATGCTCGCCCAGCAGCTCACCAGCGTGAACCGCGCCGAGGGGGTGGGCTTCCGGCTCACCAGCCCCGGGGCCCTGGTGCCCGCGCACGCGCCGGATGCGTGGGAGCGCGAGCAGATGCAGCGCGCAGGGAACTCGACCGCTCCCGCCTGGCGCCATCAGGTCGGCCCCGAGGGGCGGGAGCTGCACTGGCTGCAGCCGCTGGTCGCCCGGAAGTCCTGCCTGGGTTGTCACGCCTCGCACGGCTTCAAGGACGGCCAGGTGGCCGGAGCGGTGGTCGTGAAGATGCCGCTGGGGCGGGTCGAGGCGCAGCGCCGGACCGACGTCGCGGTGGTCGTGCTCGGGGCGGTGCTGGCGCTGGCGCTGCTCATCGGGCTCATCCACCTGGTCATCGGCGGGATGGCGCGCGAGCTGGAGGACGCGGAGGGCCGGCTGCGCGCGCTCGCGGTGACTGATGTCCTCACCGGGCTCTGGAACCGCCGGCACATGGTGGAGCGGCTGGAGCAGGAGTTCCTCCGCGCGCGCCGCGTCGGCAGCTCGCTCGCCACGCTGATGATCGACGTCGATCACTTCAAGGCCGTGAACGACCGCTACGGCCACGCGGTGGGCGACCAGGTGCTCCGGGAGATCTCCCGGCGGCTCCGGGACGGCGCTCGCGGCTACGACCTGGTGGGGCGACTGGGCGGCGAGGAGTTCGTGGTGGTGCTGCCCGAGGCGGAGATCGCCGGGGCGGCGCAGGTCGCCGAGCGTGTGCGGCAGGCGGTGGCCGGCCTGCCGCTCGAGTGCGGGACCCTGAGCCTGCACGTGACCGTGTCGCTGGGCGTCGCCGCGCTGCGTGACTCGGACGACCGGGTCGAGGCGGTGCTGGGCCGCGCGGACGCGGCGCTGTACCGGGCCAAGGCCGCGGGGCGCAACAGGGTGGTGGTGGACGAGGCGGCGGGCTGAGCTACCGGTGGTGCAGGGCAAGACCGCCCAAGGCCGTCTCGCGGTACGCGGCCTTCAGGTCGCGCCCGGTCTCCTTCATGGTCATCACCACCTGGTCGAACGAGACCCGGTGCGTGCCGTCGGAGAGCAGCGCCAGGTCCGCGCAGTCCAGCGCCCGGGTGGCGGCGAAGGCGTTGCGCTCGATGCAGGGGATCTGCACCAGGCCGCCCACCGGGTCGCAGGTGAGGCCCAGGTGGTGCTCCAGGCCCATCTCCGCGGCGTACTCGACCTGGGGCGGAGTGGCGCCCAGCAGGTAGGCCGCCGCGGCCGCGGCCATCGCGCAGGCGGTGCCCACCTCGCCCTGGCAGCCGACCTCCGCGCCGCTCACCGAGGCGTTGGTCTTCACGAAGTTGCCCACCAGCCCGGCCGTCGCCAGCGCCCGCAGCATCTCCGTCTCGGTGCAGTGCAGGGTCTCCAGCACGTAGCGCAGCACCCCGGGGAGCACGCC
>CAZAIE010000156.1:0-10312 GCA_964485035.1 uncultured Myxococcaceae bacterium
CCTTGGGGTCGTTCGCCGTCGCGCAGCCCCAGGCCTTCCGGTAGGCGGCGCTGCCGTCGATCTTCCATTGCTTGCGGAAGGGCTGGTAGTACGCCTCCACCTTCCCCTCCCGGACCTTCATCGCGCCCAGGAAGCGGTCGAAGGCGGTCAGCGCGGCGGCGCTGAACTCGTCCTTGTGCAGCGCGCGGCCCGCCTTCAAGCCACGCAGCTCCTCGAGGTCCACCTCGCCGCTCCGGGGGTCCCCCACCTCCTTCACCAGCGCCTTCACCTCGGCCTGCGAAATCCCCCGGGAGGCGAACCCTGCCAGTCGAGCCTTCACGTCGGTGCCCATGTGACCTCCAGTGCGAGGCGGACAGTCTACACGGACACGGGGCTCAGCGAAGCCGGCGCCCGTTCTCGCGCACGTCGTAGCCCCCCAGCCGCGCGAGGGCTGCCCGGAAGGGCGCGCTCGCGGCGAGATCCACCACCGGAGCCACGCGCGGGTCCGCGAGCAGGTCTGCGGGGACCAGCAGGTCGTAGCGCTCCTCGGCGACCGGCACGAAGTCCAGCCCCAGCGCCTGGGCCGCGGCCAGCACCCCGAGCCCCGCATCGGCGGCCCCCGTGCGCACGGCGATGCCCACCGCGGCGTGGGTGAACTCCTCGCGGTCGTACCCGCGGATCGCCTGCGCGGCCAGCCCCGCCTTCGCCAGCTCGTGGTCCAGGAGCACCCGCGTCCCCGAGCCCCGCTGCCGATTCACGAAGAGGACGTCGGGGCGCGCGAGGTCCGCGAGGCCGCGCACCCCCTTGGGGTTGCCCGGCTGCACCAGCAGGCCCTGCGCCCGGTGCGCCAGGGTGACCACCGCCAGCGTCGCCTGCGGCGCGTAGCGCGCGAGGTCCGGCAGGTTGTACTCGCCCGTCGCGGGGTCGAGCAGGTGGCTCCCGGCCAGATGCGCCTCGCCGGCCGCGACCGCCAGCAGCCCGCCCAGCGAGCCGACGGATGCAGACACCAGGCGCGCTCCCGGGCACCGCGCGGAGAGCAGGTCGCCCAGGACGTCGAGCGCGGGGTCGTGGCTGCCGACGCAGAGCGTGGTGCGCTCGACCTGCGCGGCGGGGACCAGGAGCTCGACCGACACCTCTGCGCCGCCCTCCAGCCCCTCGCGACGCTCGGGGATGCGCAGCAGGCCGTTCGCGCGGGCGAGCGAGGTGATGGCGCCCGCTCCCCGTCCGAGCGGCACGGCCACCAGCGCCCCGCGCACGCGCCCCACCGTGACCCGGACGAACTCCTCGTGCCCGAGCCGGGAGGGGACCTTGCGCAGGAGCCGCGCCTGGACCCGAGGCCGCTCGGGACCAGCCACGCCGGTCAGCCGCGCGAGCGCCGGGCGCAGGAACAGGTCGGCGACCACGGCGGCGGAGACCGGGTACCCGGGCACGCCGATCACCGGCTTGCCCCGGGCATCCGCCAGCGCGACCGGCTTGCCCGGCATGATGTTCACCCCGTGCACCAGCAGCTCCGCATGGCGGGTGAGCACGGTGGAGGTGAAGTCGCCCCGGCCCGCCGACGAGCCGGCGATCACCAGCCCGAGATCGCACTCGGCCAGCATCTTCACGAGCGCCGCCTCGAGCTGCTCCGGCACGTCCGGGCAGATGGGGTAGCGGGTCGCCTCGCCGCCCTGCTCCTGGACGATGGCCGCGAGCATCCGGGAGTTGGTCTCGAGGATGGCCCCGGGCTCGGGAGCGACGGGCCCGGGCTCGACGATCTCGTCGCCGGTGGGGAGGATGCCCACGCGCGGCCGGCGCACCACCTCGACGGTGTCGTTCCCACAGCCCAGCAGCGCCGCGAGGTCCATGGGCCGCAGCGCGTGCCCGCGCGGGAAGAGCATCTCGCCGCAGACGATGTCTTCGCCCACCAGCCGCACGTGGGCGCGGGGAGCGACCGCCCGGAGCAGCTCGGCCTCGCCTGGCGCCGGGAAGTCCACGTCTTCGATCATCACGACGGCGTCGAAGCCCGCGGGCATCGGGTCGCCGGTGTCGACCCGGATGTACCCCTTGCCCTCGCTCAAGCGCAGCGGCCTCGCCTCGCTCGCCGAGGCGGTCTCCGCGGCCCTGACCGCGAGTCCGTCCATCGCGGCGCCGTGGTAGTGCGGCGAGCTCAGGCGCGCGGTCACTGGGGCAGCGGTCACCCGCCCGAGCGCCTGGAACGTGGGGACGGTCTCTGCCGCCAGCGGTCCCGCGATCCTCGGGAGGAAGCGCGCGAGCGCCTCGGCGAGGGGGATGGTCTCGAGGTAGCCACCGGTCTTGGCGCGTGCAGAGCTCACCAGAGCGCGACCTCCACGTCCTCGCCGGAGGCGAGTCCCTCGGACTCGAGCGGGATGCGCACCAGGCCGTCGGCGGCGAGCGCGGTCGAGACGGCGCCCGAGCCCTTCAGCAGCGGCTCGGCGACACCGCTCGTGAGCCTGACGCGGACCCAGTCCTCGCGCCCGGGCTTGGAGGCGACCGCCCGCGACAGGCGCGCCCGGGTCCGGCACGGGAACGGCTCGATGGAACCGGACTCCCCGCCCAGCGCCCGCAGCAGCGGGACCATGAAGAGCCGGGCGATCACCAGCGAGGAGACCGGGTGGCCGGGCAGGCCGATCACCGGCTTGTCGCCCGCCGCGGCGAGGATGGTGGGCTTGCCCGGCGCCACCGCGATGCCGTGCGCGAGCACGCCGGGAGGACCGAACCTCGCAAGCACTGTCGCCGTCGCGTCGCGCGCGCCCTGCGAGGAGCCCCCGGAGACGAAAACGGCGTCGGAGCAGGCCAGCGCCGCCCCAACCGCGGACTCGAGCGCCGTCACCTCGTCCCGGACGATGCCGTGCAGGCGGACCTCGGCCCCGGCCTGCGTGAACTGGGCGGCGAGCGCGAGGCCGTTGGCGTCGCGAATCTGGCCCGGACCCGGCGCCTGTCCCACCGGCACCAGCTCATCGCCAGTCGAGAGGATGGTCACGACAGGCCGGGCGACGACCTCCACCTCGGAGACCCCAAGCGAGGCCAGCGCGAGGATCTCCTGGGGTCGCAGCCGCCGGCCGCGCTCCAGCAGGCGGGCGCCAGTCGCAACGTCGTCCCCCGTCCGGAGGACGTTCTCGCCCGGCGCCACCGATCGGGTGAACTCGACGGTCGTCGCACCCACCTCGCGGCAGTATTCGACCATCAGCACCGCGTCCGCGCCCGCCGGCATCGCGCCCCCGGTCGAGATCTCGAAGGCCGCGCCAGCGGGGAGCGGACCGGGCGGCGGGGCGCCCATGGGAATCCGGCCCGCGAGCGCGAGGTAGCCGGGCGAGCCGTCCTGGGCGCCGAAGGTCTCGCGGGCCCTCACTGCGTAGCCGTCCATCTGGGCCCGGTCGAAGGACGGGAGGCCCTCCTTCGCCATCAGGTCCGCGGAGCAGACGCGCCCCAGGGCCTGCAGCAGCCCGACCCGCTCGACGCGCCGCACCGGCGAAAACCGCGCGAGGAGGGCGCGTGCCTCATCCGGCGTGATGGCCTCGAGGAACGTCGGCATGGCCGCGGATAGTGCCCTTGCGATCCCACCCGGTCAACGACTCGCGGGAGCAGTTTCTTGAAGCGTCACCGGCGCTTTGGTACGGTCTGCGCCATTCCGCCCGGAGGCCGCATGCGCCGCCTGACCCTTCTGTGCCTCGCAGCCTGCCTCGCGCTCCCCGGCGCAGCGCACGCCGACTCTGCCGACTTCCAGATCTACAGGCTCGGCAACCCGGCCTCGAACCCGAACGCCAACGCCTTCTTCCGCGTCTTCGCCAACCAACTCGGCACGGCTGTCTCGGGCTTCAACCTCGCACCTCCGGAGACCCTCGGGCACTCCGGGTTCAACGTCGCCTTCGAGTACGCCCTCGCCAAGATCAACCCCGACCCGCGCTTCTGGCCGACCGAGGGAAACAGCAAGTCCGAATACCTGCTCATGCCCACGCTGCACCTGCGCAAGGGGCTGCCCTTCTCCTTCGAGATCGGAACCAAGCTCACCTACCTGCAGCAGAGCAGCATGGCCGTCGGAACAGTCGAGGTGAAGTGGGCCCTCAACGAGGGCTTCATCTACTTCCCCGACCTGGGCGTCCGCGGCTATGGCACGCACATCGTCGGCACTCGCGACTTCAGCCTCACGGTCGCTGGGCTCGACATCGGCATCGGGCACCAGTTCGCCATCGGCGGAATGGTCACGCTGACTCCGTACATTGGTTGGAACCTGCAGTACGTCGGGGCGTCTTCGTCCCTGCTCGACTTCAAGCCAGAACGAGACATCGCGGATGCGGTCACCAATCCCGTTGCCGACACCGGCGTCTTCGACAACGTCCAGATCCACCAGAACCACAACAACCGGTTCTATTTCGGCCTGCGTCTCATCGGGTACGTCTTCGAACTGGGCGCCGAGGTCTCGCTGGTGAACACCATCGGCGTGAAGCTCGCCGACGAGACCGTGGTGAAGAACCAGATCATCGTGTTCGGCGCCAAGGCCGGCATCGACTTCTGACGGAAGGCTGCGCTGGCCTGCTGACCCGGGCCCGCTCCCGCCGCTCCTCCAAGACCTCCCTTCGCTGAGCGTTCGCCCCGCGCGAGCCGGTGGGTGTCTTCACGCGCCACGACCGGGTTCGTGAATGGCCTCACCTCGGCGCGCTTAGCGCATCAGCACGTTTTCGGCAATCGGCCCTCACGACCTGCCCTTCGGGGTGTCCGGGACTTGTCTTTTGTGACTGGCTTGGTAAAAAAGCTGCCGTCTTCGCGGGGATTTTGGTCGGGGACGGGACAGCACGCACTCAGCCGCTTCACTTTTCACGGTGTCTTCACGCGCAGGAGACCAGGCATGAACAGCACCCAACAGCAGGTCGTGAAGGACGTAACGACCCGCATCGGGCGGGACAAGAACCGCCTGATGGACGTGGTCAGGGATGTCCAGGCGCAGCTGGGCTGCGTCTCGGCAGAGTCGATCGAACTCATCGCCAAGGAGCTGGGCACGACGCGGATCGCCGTGGAGGGCGTGGTGACCTTCTACGCGTTCCTCTCGAAGCAGCAGAAGGGCCACGCGGTCATCCGCCTGTCCGAGTGCCCGAGCTGCCTGGGCGCTCAAGGCCATGCGACGGCCGAGGCCGTCGAGAAGGCGCTGGGCATCGGCTTCGGCCAGACCACCCCCGACGGCCGCATCACGCTGGAGCACACCGCCTGTGTGGGGCTGTGCGACCAGGGCCCCGCCGGAATGGTCAACGGTGTCCTCATCGCCAACCTCACTCCCGACCGGGTGGGCCAGTTCATCAAGGCCATCCGCGAGAAGCCGGCGGGTCTCGCCGCCTTCGCGCCCCAGGACAACCTGCGCAAGCGGGGCCAGGTGGTGCTGGCGGGCATGGAGCCCGGCGCGGCCATCCGCAAGGCGCTGAACATGAGCCCGGCGAACGTCATCGCCGAGATGAAGACCAGCAAGCTGCGCGGCCGCGGCGGCGCGGGCTTCCCCACCGGTACCAAGTGGGAGTTCGCGCGCAACTCGGACGGCTCCCGCAAGGTGGTCATCTGCAACGCCGACGAGGGCGAGCCCGGGACCTTCAAGGACCGCGTCATCCTCAACCTCGTGCCCGAGCTGGTCTTCGAGGGCATGGCCGTCGCCGGCTACGCCATCGGTGCGCAGGAGGGCATCCTCTACCTGCGCGGCGAGTACGAGTTCTTGAAGGACAAGCTCGAGATGACGCTGGAGTGGCTGCGCACCAAGAACCTTTTGGGCAAGGCCATCGGCGGCAAGGCGGGCTTCGACTTCGACATCCGGGTCCAGCTCGGCGCCGGCGCCTACGTCTGCGGCGAGGAGAGCGCGCTCATCTCCAGCTGCGAGGGCCTGCGCGGCGAGCCGAAGAACCGGCCCCCGTTCCCGGTGGAGAAGGGCTACCTCGGGCTGCCCACCAGCGTGAACAACGTCGAGACCCTGTGCTGCGCGGCGCGCATCATCGAGAAGGGCGCCACGTGGTTCTCGGGCTTCGGCACACGCGAGTCGAGCGGCACCAAGCTCTTCAGCGTCTCGGGCGACTGCACCGCCCCGGGCGTGTACGAGCTGCCCTTCGGGCTCACCATCGCCGACCTCCTCAAGGAAGTGGGCGGCGAGGGCGCGCAGGCGGTCCTGGTGGGTGGGCCATCGGGCCAGTTCGTGGCCCCCATGGACTACGCCAAGAAGATCTCGTTCGAGGGCGTGGCCACCGGCGGCTCGGTGGTGGTGTTCGGGCCCGAGCGCGACCTGCTGGGCGCCGTCGCCAGCTACATGCACTTCTTCGTCGAGGAGAGCTGCGGCTACTGCGTGCCCTGCCGGGCGGGCAACGTGCTGCTCCTGAAGAAGCTCGAGGAGATCCGCGCGGGCAAGGGCGTGCCCGAGGACCTCGCCTACCTCGAGGAGCTGTGCGTCTCGGTGAAGAAGACCAGCCGCTGCGGCCTGGGCCAGACCTCCCCCAACCCGATCCAGACGACCCTGGCGAGCTTCCGCGCCCTCTACGAGGCGAAGCTGACCAAGGGCAACGGGATGGTTCCCACCTTCGACCTCAACGCCGCGCTCGCCGAGGCGGCCAAGATCGCCGGGCGCGCGCCGGTCTTCCACCAGGACTAAAGGGGCCTTCCATGAGCGAGACCATCACCCTCACCATCGACGGCGTCGAGATCCAGGCGAAGAAGGGCCAGAAGATCATCGAGGCCGCGGACGAGGCGGGCATCTACATCCCCCGCCTCTGCCACATGAAGGACCTCACCCCCGCGGGCCGCTGCCGCGTCTGCACGGTGCTCGTCAACGGGCGCCCGCAGGCCGCGTGCACCCAGCCCGCGACCGACGGCATGGTGGTGCTGAACGAGACCGCCGAGCTGAAGGAGTGGCGCAAGAACATCGTCGAGATGCTCTTCGTCGAGGGCAACCACTACTGCATGTTCTGCGAGAAGAGCGGCAACTGCGAGCTGCAGGCCCTGGGCTACCGCATGGGGATCACGGCCCCCAAGTACCCGTACCTCTTCCCGGTGCGCAGCGTGGACGCGTCGCACCCCGACGTCTACATCGACGGCAACCGCTGCATCCGCTGCGGGCGCTGCGCCCGCGCCGCGCAGGAGCTGGACGGCAAGACCGTGTTCGGCTTCCTGGGGCGGGGCAAGGACGTGCGGCTGTCGTTCAACGGCGACAACCTGGCGTCCACCGACCTCAAGGTGCTGGACAAGGCCGCGGAGGCCTGCCCGGTGGGCTGCATCATCAAGAAGCGGGTGGGCTTCGAGGTGCCGGTCGGCAAGCGCCTCTACGACCAGAAGCCCATCGGTTCGGACATCGAGGCCAAGCGAACGTCGGCCAAGTGAGGTGACCCATGGCGAAACCCAAGATTGCGACCGCGTCCCTGGCCGGCTGTTTCGGCTGCCACATGTCGGTGCTCGACATCGACGACCGCATCCTCAAGCTCGTGGAGCTGGTGGACTTCGACAAGTCCCCGGTCGACGACATCAAGAAGTTCACCGGGCGCTGCACCGTCGGCCTCATCGAGGGCGGCTGCTGCAACCAGGAGAACGTGAAGGTGCTGCGCGACTTCCGCGAGCACTGCGACATCCTCGTCTCCGTCGGTGACTGCGCCATCATGGGCGGCCTGCCGGCGATGCGGAACGCGGTGCCGCTGAAGGAGTGCCTGGACGAGGCCTACAAGAACGGCCCGACGGTGCACAACCCCAGCGGCAAGATCCCCGCGGACCCGGAGCTGCCGCTCCTGCTCGACAAGGTGTACCCGTGCCACGAGGTGGTGAAGATGGACTTCCACCTGCCCGGCTGCCCGCCCCCGGCGGACGCCATCTGGGAGGCGCTGGTGGCGCTGCTCAACAACAAGCCCATCGCCCTGCCGTACGAGCTGCTCAAGTACGACTGATCGCCACCGCGAGGAGAACTCCGTGACTACGACCACGAACACGAATGGGAAGCGCGTGGTGATCGAGCCGGTGACCCGAGTCGAGGGCCACGGGAAGGTCACCCTGCACCTGGACGAGAACAACAAGATCAAGCAGGCCCGGCTCCACATCGTGGAGTTCCGCGGCTTCGAGCGGTTCATCCAGGGCCGGCCGTACTGGGAGGTGCCGGTGCTGGTGCAGCGCCTGTGCGGCATCTGCCCGGTGAGCCACCACCTGGCGGCCGCGAAGGCCATGGACATGGTGGTGGGCGTCGACCAGCTCACCCCCACCGGCGAGAAGATGCGGCGGCTGATGCACTACGGCCAGATGTTCCAGAGCCACGCCCTGCACTTCTTCCACCTGGTGTCGCCGGACCTGCTGTTCGGGTTCGACGCCGACCCGGCCATCCGCAACGTCATCGGGGTGGCGCTGAAGCACACCGACCTGGCCGTCCAGGGCGTGATGATGCGCAAGTACGGCCAGGAGATCATCAAGGCGACTGCGGGCAAGAAGATCCACGGCACGGGCGCCGTCCCGGGCGGCATCAACAAGCACCTCACGGTCGAGGAGCGCGACGGGTTCCTCAAGGACCTGCCGCAGATGACCAAGTGGGCGCAGGCCGCGCTGGACCTGTGCAAGGGCTACACGCAGGAGCACTTGAAGGAGCTGGCGGGCTTCGGGAGCTTCCCGTCGAGCCACCTGTCCATCATCCGCAAGGACGGGGCGATGGACCTGTACGACGGCCCGCTGCGCGCCATCGACACCGAGGGGAACAAGCTCCTCGACATGGTCGCGCCCAAGGACTACCACCAGCACATCAAGGAGGAGGTGCGGGACTGGTCGTACATGAAGTTCCCGTTCCTCACCAAGCTGGGCCCGGAGAAGGGCTGGTACCGCGTCGGCCCGCTGGCGCGCCTGAACACCTGCGACTTCATCGACACGCCGATGGCGGAGAAGGAGCGCAAGGAGTTCAAGCAGCTCGCCGGGGGCAAGCCGGTCAACGTGACCATGGCCTACCACTGGGCGCGGCTGATCGAGCTGGTGCACTCCATCGAGAAGATCGGCGAGTTGCTCCACGACAAGGACCTGCTCTCGGGCGACCTGGTGGCCAAGGGCCAGTTCCGCGGCGAGGGCGTGGGCATCATCGAGGCGCCGCGCGGCACGCTCTTCCACCACTACCGGGTGAACGAGCACGACCAGGTGACGATGGCCAACCTCATCGTCTCCACCACCAACAACAACGAGCCCATGAACCGGGCCGTGCAGAAGGTGGCCGAGCAGTTCTTCGACGGGCGGGCCATCACCGAGGGCCTGCTCAACCGCATCGAGGTGGCCATCCGCGCCTACGACCCCTGCCTCTCGTGCGCGACGCACGCGATGGGCCGGATGCCGTTGGAGGTCAAGCTCTTCGACCCCGCCGGCAACCAGGTGGACCAGATGGTCCGGGACGGCCAGTAGGTGCGGAAGATCCTCCTGTTGGGAATCGGGAACCCAGGCCGTCGTGACGACGGCCTGGGTCCCGCCTTGGCGGAGCGGGTGGAGGCGCTGGAGCTGCCCCACCTGACCGTCGACTCCGACTACCAGCTCACCATCGACGACTCGGCGGAGGCCGCCGCGAGCGACGTGCTGATCATCGCCGACGCCGCGGTGGCAGGCCCCGAGCCGTTCGCCTTCACCCGCCTCGAGCCGACCGACCACCTCGAGTTCAGCTCCCACTCCGTCGAGCCGGGCGGGGTGCTGGGGCTGTGCCGCCAGGTCTTCGGGAAGATGCCCGAGGCCTACGTGCTGGCCATCCGCGGCTACGACTTCGACCACACCCTGGAGCCGGGGCTGAGTGGGAAGGCCCAGGTGAACCTGGACGTGGCGCTGGCCTTCCTCACGCCACTTCTCTCGTCCGGCGAGTTCGCCGCAGCTGTGGTCTGAGAGCCCGACGCTCCCCGGGTTGAATCGCGGGGCGAGTTCTGCGAAACCCGCAGGCCACATGCGCCGCGTCGCCATCACCGTCCGGGGAGTCGTCCAGGGGGTCGGGTTCCGGCCCTTCGTGTACCGCCTCGCGCTCGAGGAGTCGCTCTCGGGCTTCGTGCAGAACCGCACCGACGGCGTGGTCATCGAGGCCCAGGGCGACCCGGCCCGGATCGACCGCTTCGTCTCGCGGCTGCGCAGTGACGCCCCGCCCCAGGCCGCGATCGACGACGTCCAGCGCGAAGACCGACCGCCCCGGGCCGAAGAGACTGCCTTCCAGATCGTCGCGAGCGACGCCTCGGCGAAGATCCGTCCGTCGGTCCCCGCCGATCTCGCGCTCTGCGCCGATTGCGCCGCCGAGATCGCCGACCCCACCCAGCGCCGCTTCGGCTACCCGTTCACCACCTGCACCAACTGCGGTCCGCGCTACAGCCTCATCGAGTCGCTGCCCTACGAC
>CAZAIE010000157.1:0-10312 GCA_964485035.1 uncultured Myxococcaceae bacterium
GCCTTCTTCACCGGAGGCGAGACGTCGATGTCGTCCACCCGCGAAGGCGGCCGGAACTGTGCCCGGGCGGGAGTCGCGAAGGCCAGGACCAGGAGGAGTAGGAAGGGACGCAGGGTGGTGCTCATCGAGAGTGGCGCGGGCCTCGACGCGCTGTGGAAAACGACGGGATTGTATGCGCGCGCGCGCCGGGGCCACAAGCCCCTTGAACAATGGGGTTTTTCCAGCGCGGAGCCCGACGCCGCTTCGGTAGAGTGCGCCCTTCGCCGAGGTGAACGCCATGAGCCGTGCCGCCGAGCAGCTCGACCGACTGATCTCCATCCTCCAGAAGCTCCGGTCCGAGGGCGGGTGTCCCTGGGACCGCGCCCAGGACATCCGCTCGATGCGCCCGTACCTCATCGAAGAGGCGTACGAGGTGTTGGAGGAGATGGACTCCATCGCTCGAGGCGGCCCCATGGCCCCGCTCTGCGAGGAGCTGGGTGATCTCCTCTTTCAGATCGCCTTCCACGCGCGCATCGCCCAGGAGCAGGGCGACTTCGAGCTGGCGGACGTGGTCCAGTCCATCTGCGACAAGATCGAGTTCCGGCATCCCCACGTCTTCGCGGGCCGCCAGGTGACCCCAGAAGACGACGTCAACGGCTGGTGGGTGAAGCTCAAGGCCGAAGAGCGCCGGCGCAAGACCGGCAAGCCGGGCAGCGTGCTGGACGGCGTCCCGCGCGAGGCCCCCGCCCTGCAGCGCGCGGAGCGGCTGACGGAGAAGGCCAGCCGGGTGCACTTCGACTGGAACCGGATCGAAGACGTGCGTGCGAAGGTCGACGAGGAGCTGGCGGAGCTGGACGAGGCGATCCAGGCGGGCGATCCGCGCCACGTCGAGTCGGAGCTGGGCGACGTGCTCTTCGCACTGGCCAACCTCGGCCGGTGGGTCCACGTCGCGCCCGAGGACGCCTTGCGCGGGACCATCCAGCGGTTCACCGAGCGGTTCCACTACATCGAGGACCGGCTGCGGATTCAGGGCCGCGACCCTTCCCAGTCGACCCTCGAGGAGATGGATGCGCTCTGGGACGAGGCCAAGGAAGCCCTTCACTCCAAGAAGGCCTGAACAGTCCGTTCAGGTGGGTCCGACCTTCTCCACAGGTTCTGTGGAGAACCTGTGGTGAACCCTGTGGATTGAGGCACCGGCCCCTCGCGAGAAATGCCGCTTCATCGAATTGCTGTATTCGTCAGCAAATGCTCAAGCACTTGTAATTCCATCACTTTCAAAACACCTAGGAGAAAGCTACAGGTGGCAACTCCGACGGGGCAACCCCGGACGCCCGAGAAGTCCACAGGTCGCGGGGGGATGGGGCCGATTTCACTGCTTGACCGGTCCATCAGAACCCTGTTATGAGACGCGCCCTTTCGTTACGTACGTGGGTCTTTGGAGGAAGCAGTGGCCAACACCAAGTCTGCCGAGAAGCGTAACCGCCAGAACCAGAAGCGCCGCGCCCGCAACACCCACTGGCGCACGACCGTGAAGACCGCGGTCAAGAAGGTGCGCGAGGCCGTGGAGTCGAAGGACCCCGCCAAGGCGAAGGACGCGCTCAAGGCTGCAGAGAAGACGCTGAAGAAGGCCGCCACCAAGGGCGCCATCCACAGCCGCAACGCCAGCCGTCACGTCGCGCGCCTCGCGAAGGCCGTCGCGCACGCTCCGGCCGCGAAGTAGCTCGCAGCCAGTCTTCAAGCACGACCCGGCCGGCCCGTTCGACGGGCTGGCCGTTCGTCTGCGCGCAGTTCCCGCTCTCGACGCTCGCCGGAGAGATCCGTGCCTGTCGGAGCAGGTTGTGTCTGCCGTCGATCAATCAATGCACTCCGGACGGGGCCGCTGAGCGGCTTGCCGTTCCGGTCGCCAGGGCTCTTCCCTACCCTGCGTGGCTGTAGAGCCGCCGTTCCAGCGCGTACTCCGCGACCTCTCGCGGCACCAGCGCCGAGACGTCCTGGCCCTTCGCCAGGCGATCGCGGACCTCCGAGGAGCTGACCTCGGGGAGCGCCGGACCGGTCGCCTCGGGCGCCGGAAACCCCGACCGCGAGACGACGATCACCCGGGCGAGCTGCTCGATGCGGTCGAACGACTTCCACTTGGTGCGCTCGGGCAGGATGTCGCTCCCGATGACCAGCGAGAACCCGTGCTCGGGGTGCTTCCCAAGGAGGTACTCGAGCGTCTCGATGGTGCGTCCGGTCCCAGGCGCCTCCGCCTCGGCCCGGCTCACCTCGATGCCTCCCGAAAACCGTGCGGCGGCGAGCTCGCACATCCTCACCCTGTCGTCGAAAGGCGCCAGCTTCTTCGCGAACGGGTGCTGGAAGACAGGCAACAGCCAGACCCGGTCCACGGGCTGGGTGGCGAGCACGTAGTAGGCGTTCATCAAGTGCCCGACGTGGGGCGGGTTGAACGAACCGCCGAGGAGGGCGATGCGCACGGGAGGGTCCTCACTTCACGGTCAGGTTGCGTCGGGAGGTCAGGGCCAGCGGCACGCGCTTGAGCTCGCGCCCGTCCAGCCCATAGGCCACGAACTCCAGCCCCTTCTCGCCCTGGGACAGCAGCCCGCAGCTGCGCGACTCGCCGCTGAGGCTCCCAGGGGTCACGAAGAAGCGTGGGCCTATCTGCACCACCGCCGGGACGGGGCTCGCCCCGTGGATCAGGAAGGTCGCCGGCTCGAGCTCCGCGCGGGTGAGGTCGGCCTTGTCGTGGACCAGGATGGCGATGCGGTCCCCGACCATGTCCGGGAGAGCCCGAGCCACCGTGGGGTCGCGGTACTGCAGGCTGTCGCGGTCGGGCACGCGGGCGAGGCGGCTGGTGAACGTCTCCAGCGCGTCCTTCTTCAGCCGGTGCGCGACCCCGCCCTTCTCTGCCTCCGCGGCGCGGGCGACGAACGCCGCGACGTCGGCGAGGAAGTCGGAGTCCGAGTACTCCGCCCCGCCGCGGGCCTGCTCCCGGCGCCGCTGGATCAGGTCGTCCACGTCGGACCAGCGCCCGCCGAGGAAGAAGATGCGCTCCGCACCCTTCTCCTCCAGGAGGAAGTCACAGGCCCACTCCAGCGCGTCGAGGTCGCCGAGGCTGTCTGCCACCAGTCCGATGATCACGGGCGACACTCTACCTCGCCGGGCGGAGGTTGCAGCCGTCCTCACCCCAGCTTCGCGGGCTTGATCACCCGCACCGGCCCCAGCCCCTCGAGCTGCCCAACCAGTCCCTTCGCCTCGCCCACCACGGCCAGCACCCAACCGGCAGGCAGGAAGAACCGGCGCGCCTCCTCGGTGGCCTCTTCGGCGGTCACCGCCGCGATCCGCTCGCGGTACCGCTCGAGCCAGGTCGGCTCGCGGCCGTAGCGCTTCACCTCCGCCAGCGCCCGCGCGAGCTGCTCGACCGTCTCCAGCGAGAGCGGGTAGAGCCCGTTGGTGTACCGCTTGCCCCGAGTGAGCTCCTCCTCCGTCGGCCCGCCCTCGCGGAAGCGCCGGGCCTCCTCCAGCGCCACGTCCACCAGCTCGCGCACCGAGCCGGTCTTGGTGTAGCTGCTCACCACGTACAGCCCGCCGGCCTCCGTCTCGGTGCAGTAGCCCGCCACCCCGTAGGAGAGCCCGCGCGTCACCCGAATGGCGTCCACCAGCCGCGAGGTGAAGCCCCCGCCCAGCATCTGCGCCGAGAGCCGCACCGGGAGGATGCGCGGGTAGAGCCTCGACGGGCCGGTGCACGCCAGCCGCACCTGGGCCTGGTTCGCCTCCGGCTTGTCCACCACGACGATGCGCCGTCCCTCGATCGTCTCGGGGACGGGGACCGGCTCCTCGTCGGCCTCGCTGCCCTTCCAGCTCCCGAAGAGCCGGCCGCACAGGTCGATGGCCTTCGCGCCCTGCACGTCGCCGGCGACCACCAGCGCGGCGCGGCGCGGGCGGATCCACCGGTGGTGCCAGGCCACGCAGTCCGCGCGCCGGAACCTCGCGACCTCCGCGGTACGGCCCCTGCCGAAGTGCGCGTACGGGTGCGTCCCCAGCGCGGCCTGGTACAGCGCCTGCGCCGCGAGAGAGCTCGGGTCGTCCAGGTCGGTCTCGAGCAGCGCCAGGGTCCGCTTGCGCGCGCTCGCCACCTCCGCGTCCGGGAACGCCGGCCGCTGCACCAGCTCCGCCAGGAGGGCCAGCGCGGGCTCGAGGTGCTCCACCGGGGCCGAGAGGCTCAGCACGGTGGAGTCCTGGGAGGTCTCCAGCCGCAGGTCCGCGCCCATCAACTCCAGCGCCTCGTCCACCTTCCCTGCTGCCCGGCGCGTGGTCCCCCGCCGCAGCAGCTCGAGCGTGAAGTCGCCCAGGCCCGCCTTCCCCTGCCCGTCCCGCGCGCTGCCCGCCTCGAGGATGAGGCACACCGCCGCCAGCGGCGCCCCGGCCCGCTCGGCGACCACGAGGCGAAGGCCGCTCGGGAGCTGCGCCTCGTGCAGGGCCGGCAGGGCCAGCGGCGCGTAGCGGGGGGCGATCCCATTCTCAGTCATGGCCCACCTCCGACGCCCCCGGCAGCAACGTGACCACCGCCCGCCTCGAGGGGTGGAAGACACGCGCCGCCACGCGCTTCACGTCCTCGTTGGTCACGGCGGCGTAGCGCTCGGGCAGCTCCAGCGCGCGGCGCCAGTCGCCCTGCAACAGCTCGTTGGTCCCCAGGGTGTGGGCGCGCCCGTTGTTGGTCGACAGCTCCCGCAGCACCTGCGCCCGAAGCTGGCTGGTCGAGCGCTGCAGCTCGTTCGCCGACAGCCCGCGCCGCGCAACTGCGGCGAGCTCGGCGTCCACCCGCGCGAGCGCCCGCTCGGCCGGGACGCCGGGGTTCATCTCCACCAGCAGGAGGAACAGCCCCGGGTCCACCTTCCAGGCGAAGTCCACGAGCAGGTTGGCCGCGAGCAGCTCCTCGTACACCAGCTTGCGGACCAGCCGCCCTCCCTCCCCGGCCGAGAGCGCGTACTGGATCACGTCGAGGGTGATGGCGTCCGGGTCGTTCCCCGCCGGGGCCCGGTAGCCCACCGCGAGCGCCTCGGCGTGGGCCGGGAAGCGCACCGTGCTGCGCCGCTCGCCCCGCTGCGGCGGCTCGGTGGAGACTGGCGCCGGGACCGGCAACCCCCGGGGGACGTCGCGGTAGTGCGCCTCGATCGACGCCAGCGCCGCGTCGGGGTCCAGGTCGCCCACCAGCCAGAGCGTGGCGTTGTTCGGCGCGTAGTAGGTGCGGAAGAAGGCCAGGCAGTCCTCGCGGCGGATGGCGTCGATGTCCGCCATCCACCCGATGATCGGCCAGCGGTAGGGGTGCGCGGCCCAGGCCAGCGAGAACAGCTCCTCGTCGACGATCCCCAGGACCTCGTTCTCCACGCTGGAGCGGCGCTCCTCCTTGACGACCTCCCGCTCGCTCTTGAGCATCTCCTCGGTGATCGCGAGCGACCGCATCCGGTCGCTCTCCAGGTCGAGCACGAGGTCCAGGGCCTCGGCGGCGAAGTCCTCGTAGTACGCGGTGAGGTCGTGCGAGGTGTAGGCGTTGGAGTGGCCGCCGTTGCCCTCGAGCAGCCGGTCGAACTCCCGGGGACCGTAGCGCGCGGCGCCGTTGAACATCATGTGCTCGAACAGGTGCGCCATCCCGGTGAGCCCCGGCCGCTCATGGCGCGAGCCGACCCGGAAGAAGGTGTAGAGCGAGACCGCGGGCACGGTCCGGTCGGGCAGGAGCCGTACCTGGAGCCCGTTCTCGAGCGTGTGCTCGCGCACCTCGAAGCGCCGCCGGTCCAGCGGTCGCGGCGCGGCCAGGGGCAGGCCCATCACCTTCGGGGACTTCGGCGTCGGGGACATCTGCACCTTCCTGGCACGCGACAGGCCCCGGAGGTGGCTCCGGGGCCCGTCGGCCTGCGTCGGCTAGCGTCGGGGCTTCACGCCACCTTCTGGTACTTCTCCGGGGCGGCGCCGCAGATGGGGCACTTCGCGCTCGGCTTGGCCAGCTCCACGTGGCCGCAGAAGGGGCAGACGTAGATGTCGCTCGCGGCGAGGTCCTTACCCGAGAGCACGCACTCCAGCGCCTTCTGGTACAGGTCGGCGTGCACCGCCTCGGCCTTCACCGCGAAGCCGAACATGGTCTTCGCCTTGTGGCCCTCCTGCTCGGCCAGGGCGAGCATCGGGGGGTACATCTCCTTCGTCTCGTAGGTCTCGCCGGCGACCGCGTCCTTCAGGTTCTCGGCGGTGGTCTTCACGCCGCCCATGTTCTGCAGGTGCGCCAGGGCGTGGGTGGTCTCGGCGTCGGCGGCGGCGCGGAACAGGCGCGCCACGTTGGGGAAGCCGTCCTGCTCCGCCTTCTTGGCGTAGGCGAGGTACTTGCGATTGGCCTGGCTCTCGCCAGCGAACGCGGTCTTCAGGTTCTCCAGGGTCGTGGGCATCGTCGTCTCCTCGTGAATACGGCGGTTGAAGAAGCAAGCGGGGAATGATGTCAGGCGTGCCTGCCCTGCGCCAGGGAACCTGCGTCGATTCGGACGGGCTACTGCGGGCGGCTGGAGGGTTCGGCCACGGGCGCCGCGGCCTCGTCGGGCGCGTCCGGGAACACGTCGGGCAGCCCCATGTCGCGGCGCAGCTCGGCGGCGGCCTGGGCGATGCGGTCGCGGACCTTCTCGCGCAGGACGGGGAGGTCGGCGGCCGTCAGCCCCGCGGTGGGCACCGGCTCGAGGACGCGCACGCGCGCGCGGGCCCACCCGAACCAGAGCGAGCCCTTGGGACGGCACTCGCGCGACCCGGCGAGCACCAGCGGCAGCACCGGCACCTGGGTCTCGATGGCGAGCTGGAAGGCGCCGTCCTTGAAGGGCAGGAGGCGGCCGTCCATGGTCCGCGTGCCCTCGGGGAAGAGCATCACCGGCATCCCCGCGCGCAGCATCTGCCGGCACTCCTCGAGCATCGCCTCCACGCTCTCGCGCTTGCCGCGCTTGAGGGCGATGTCGCCGCCCAGGCGCATCAGCCAGCCGACGACCGGGGCCTTGAACAGGGACTCCTTGGCGACCCAGCGCATGTCCCAGGGAAGGAACGAGAGCAGGAACGGGTCGGCCGTGGACTCGTGGTTGGAGACCACCACGTAGGCGCGCTCCAGGATGTCGGCGGGCGGCGCGCCCTCGACCTTGAAGCGCCACATCGGGGTCATGCGGCTGGTGATGCGCCCGAACCGCCGCAGCATCCGCCCGCGCGCGCGCCGCGTCGGGTCGCTGCGGGTGAACAGCGCCACCAGCGCGAACACCGGCAGCAGCAAGAGCGCGGTGAGGAAGAACTCGAGGTAGGTGTAGAACCCGAAGAACGCACGGCTCATGGTGGGCAGCCCTCCAGTCGGCAGGACTCGAAGAACGAGAGGACGCGCGGCCAGAGCTCGACGCCCGCCCGGTCGCCGATGACCAGGTCCATGTGGCCGTAGTCGTGCGCGAAGCCGTTCTCCTCCGCGGCGAGGAAGAAGCGCTTGGGACCGCCCAGCGCCTCGTAGGCGGCCTTCACGTTCGCCGCCGGGGCGATGCGGTCGAGCTTCCCGGCGACGACGAGCGCGGGCACCCGGACCCGGCGGAGCGCGTCGAGGTAGTCGACTTCCCCGTCCGCGGAGACCATCGCGTCACGCTCGAGCCAGGACGTGAACTGCCGCAGCACCCCGCCGGAGATGGAGCCCACCCCGGTGGCCACGAAGCGCTTCCAGAGCGGCGCGGGGACGTTCGCGGGGTTGTAGAGCAGGTCGTCGAGCGCGGTGCGGACCTCGCCGTGCAGCGGCATCGTCAGGTCCGCCCAGAACGGCGCGTCCACGTTGGTGAGGTGCTGACCGAGCACGCCGCCCACCGACCGCAGCGTCTGCTCCAGACCCCGGCCCCAGGAGAACCGCGCCGGCGAGCCCAGCGTGGTGAGCGCGTGGAAGCCGTCCCCGCCGCGCGCGAGGTAGATGTAGCCGATGAGCCCGCCCATGCTGTGGCCCACGAAGTCCACCTGGGCGGCGCCCGTCCGCGCGCGGATCGCCTCGATCGCCGCCGGCACGTCCTGCGTCGCGTAGGTGTCCATCGAGTAGTCGGCGGAGCGGCCGCGGTCGGGGTCGGCGCGGTCGGAGTCCCCGTTCCCGCGCAGCGACATGGCGAAGGCCTCGCGGCCGTGAGCCGCGAGGAACCGGGCCAGGCTGTGCCCCTCGTCGAGGTCCATGTTCCGGCCGTTGGCGCTGATGCCGTGCAGCAGCAGCACCGGGAGACCGGTGGGCGGGCCCTGCGGTCGGTGGTGGATGAGGGCGATCTCCCAGCCGTCCTGCGTGCGCGCGCGGAGCACCTCCGCCTCGGGCGCGAGCGGCACCCGATACCTCGAGGCCAGGCACCCGGAGCACGCCAGCGCGCAGAGGAGGAAGGCCGCGGCCCTCATCGCGTGAGCTCCGCGAGATCCCTCAGCACCGGCTTGAAGACCTCCTCGTCGACGTGGCGGCCCAGGAGCATCCCCAGGTGGCCGTGGTCCTGCCGCAGCCCCGCGAGCACGTCCAGCACGTGGACCCGGCAGCGCTCGTGACCGAGCACATCGCGCACCGGGACCGCCCACTCCGGGTGGATCCAGTTGTCGCGCGGCGCGAAGACCAGCACCGTGGGCCCGGTCCAGCCGCGCAGACGCTCGACGACCGGGACTCCGCCCAGCAGCAGCTCCCGCGTCCGCACCGCCTCGGCGAGCTGGCGCACCACCCGGCGGTGCACGGGGGCGAGCACGTGCAGGCGCGCGGAGCGCATGGTCCCCTCGTCGAGCGAGCCGTCGTTGGCGAAGAGGACCTCGAACCAGGTCCGCTGGCCGTGCATCCGCTCGCGGGTGAGGGCGACCAGGTCGAGCCACGGGGGCGCCTCCTCCAGCCGCGCCAGAACGGACGCCTCGGGTCCCCCGGGCGAGTCCGGCGCGACCAGTGGCTGGAACGCGAGCACCGCCGAGACGCGGGCGGGGTGGCGCGCCGCGAGCACCAGCGCGAGCGTCGCGCCGAGCCCCGCGCCGCCCAGCACCACGCGTCCGGGAGCACGCGCCGCCTCGGCGAACGCCGCCTCCGCCTCCCCGTCGAGCAGGTCCTCGAGGACGTAGCCGCCGTAGGGGACCTCGGCGCCGCCGGTGCCGCGCCACTCGGGGACGAGCACCTGCCAGCCGTCGCGGGCCAGCGCCGGCGCGAGACCGCCTCCGTCGAGGTCGTAGAGGTGCCAGCTGGTCCCCAGGTCGGGGAGCAGGACGACGGTGCCGCGGCCGGGACCTCCCGCGGGGACGTAGCGCACGAGGCCCGAGCGCACGCCGTCGGCAGTGGGCAGCGGCCCCCGGGAGCGGGTGGCCGGCTGGGCCGCGAGCGCACCCGGGACGAGCAGCAGCGCGATGAGCGCCGACGCCCGCATCAGACCTCGACCAGCCCCGCGCGCATGGCCTGGATCACCGCCTCGACGTGGGTGTTCACGCCGAGCTTCTTGTAGATGTGGCCCAGGTGCGTGCGCACGGTGCGGCGCTCGATGTTCATCACCCGGCCCACCTCCGCGTTCGAGAGCCCCTTGGCCACGAAGCGCAAGAGCTCCAGCTCCAGCTCCGAGAGCCCGAAGGGGTCCACCGGCTCCGGCGGCTTCGCCTGGACGCTCTGGAAGTAGTTCCAGAACCTGCGGGCGATGACCGCCTCCACCACCACCCCGCCCTCCCGGACCTCGCGGATGCCGCTGAGGATCTTCTCGATGCCGACCCGCTTCACCAAGTAGCCCGAGGCCCCCGCGCGGATGGCCTCGTACACCTTCGCCTCGTCGTCGAAGGAGGTGAGGATGAGCACGTCCACGTCGGGCTGGCGCTGCTTCAGGCGCGCGGTCACCTCGATGCCGTCGATGCCGGGCAGCTCCAGGTCGAGTAGGAGCAGGTCGGGGGTGAGCCTGGCCGCCTCGGTCAGCCCGGTCTCGCCGTCCATCGCCGTGCCCACCACCTCCACCTGGTCGGGGTGGGCGGAGAGCAGCTTCACGATGTTGCGCAGGAGCTGCGGCTGGTCTTCCACCACCAGCACTCGGACGGGTGCGTCACCGGTCGCCATGCGCTACCTCGAACCCTTGCCCTTGGGCTTCGGCTTTTTGACCACGAAGTTGAGGACCACCTTCTCCTCCCCACCCGCCTTGACCACCACCTGCTTCTCGCGCGTCACCCCGCCCGCGGTGAGGCTGACGGTGTGCGTCCCCGCCGGGACTGGGAGCTTCAGCGGCGTCCGGCCGACCTCCGTGCCGTCGAGCAGGATGGTCGCCTCGCGGTCGGAGACGATGGCCAGGTTCCCGGTCGCCACGCGCTCGACCGGGGCCTCGGGGAC
>CAZAIE010000158.1:0-10302 GCA_964485035.1 uncultured Myxococcaceae bacterium
GGACGGTCCGGCCTTCCACGTCGGGTCCGCTGGGGGACTCGAGCCAGGGCACGTCGCTGCCGGAAGCCGAGGGGACCTCGCTTGGCTTGGCCGCGGGCGCGGCGGCGGGAGTGGCCGGAGCCGGAGCCGGGGATGCAGTCGCCTCGGCGGCCTGGGTCGAGGGGACGTAGGCTTTCACGTCCACCACGGTGGGCTCGGCGTGGACGTCCGAGGGCCTGCCCACGTCCACGGTGGTGACGTCCGGAGTGGGCGAGGTGATGGGCTGACCATTCACGCCCCGCTGGGCCTGCTCCAGCCACTGCTTCACTCGCAGGTCGTTCGGCTGCAGCGCGACCGCCTTGCGCAGGATGGGCAGCGCCGAGCGGTACAGCCCCTTGTGCAGCAGCACCTCGCCGATGAGGTTGTAGGCCGAGGGGTTGTCCCGGTCGATGGCGATGGCCTGGTCGAACTGGTCCATGGCGTCGGCCGGCTTGCCGCAGCCGATGAGCGCCTTGCCCCACAGCACCCGGCCGATGACCGACTCCGGGTGGTGCTCGACCCCGCGCGAGCAGATCTCGGCGGCCTTCTTGGGCTCGCCCCGGTCGAGCAGCGCCTTGGCCAACTCGACGAACACCAGGCTCCCTGGGTCCCCCTCGAGGATCTGCTCGTACTTCTCGACCAATCCCTTGGCCATGAACGCTCCGGCGCGGTTTCCTTGAAGAATCGGCGCGATGCTAGCAAATGCGAGCGGGGCTTGAAACGACGGGAGTGGGCCCCTATCGTGCCCGCCAACCCTCGTCCGGAGCCCGAATGAACCCGCGCCGCCTCGCCGCCGTCTTTCTCGTGCTGGCCTTGGGCTCGGTGGGCTGCGCGCACCACAAGCCGAAGGCCACCTTGGCCTCGCTGCGCACCGCCTCGGACACCTACTTCCGCTACCTGCGGTGGAACGACCTGCGCGGCGCCGCCCAGATGCTGGTGGCCGAGTCGCAGCAGGCCTGGCTCGATGGTGCGCTCGACGCCAAGGACGACGAGAACCTCAAGGTCACCGACTGCGAGCTGGACGACCTGCGGCTCGCCGACCCTGGGACGGCCGTCGGCGAGGCGAAGGTCACCTGGCACCGCCTCCCGTCGGTCACCACCCGGACCGACCGTGTCGTCGTCCGCTGGGTGGACCGCGATGGCTCCTGGTTCGTGTCCTCGGTGAAGAGCGGGCCGCTGCCGCTCACCGCCGCGCCGGTCCCCGACGCGGGCGTCTCCGAGACGCCGCCGGCCGAGCAGAAGTCCGAGCCGCGCGCCCTGTAGGACGGGAGGCTGCCCATGGCGCAGCGCACCTTTGCGGTCGGAGACGTCCACGGCGACCTCGCCGCGCTGGAGCGGCTCCTCTCGAGACTGCCGCCAGTCGACGCCGCGGACACGCTGGTCTTCCTGGGCGACTACGTCGATCGCGGGCCCTCCTCGGCCCAGGTCGTCGCCCGGATCCGCGCGCTGCCTGGCCAGGTCCCCGCCCGGGTCGTCACCCTGCGCGGAAACCACGAGGACGCCTGGCTCCGGGTCCGCAGGGAGGGCTGGCCGGAGTTCACCCTGCCCCCCGGGAACGGGTGCCTCGCCTGCCTGCGCAGCTACCTGGGACGCGGGGTCGACGAGCCGATGCGGGACGACGAGTTCCAGCCGCTCCACGAGGGCAGCTTCCTGCCCGCCGAGGTGGTGGCCTGGATGGACGGGCTGCCGCTCTGGTACGAGGACGCCCACGCCCTCTACGTGCACGCGGGCGTGCCGCGGGTCGAGGGGCGCTGGCTCCACCCCCGCGAGGCGCCAGCCGCCAAGCTCTTGTGGCAGCGCGACCCGGCGTTCTTCACCGACTACCGGGGGAAGCTGGTGGTCTGCGGTCACACCACCACGCGGACCCTGCCTCCCGAGGGATCGAGCTACACGCCAGATTGCCCGCACGATCTCTGGGCAGGGACCGACGTCTACGTCCTCGACACCGGGGCGGGGAAGAAGGACGGCTACCTGACGGCGCTGGAGCTGCCGGGGGGCGTGGTCTACGAGTCGCGGGGCTGACGGCCGCGGGCGAGGATGGCGTCGTTGAAGCCGGCAGCCTCGGCATCGTCGCACAGGGCGCGCTGACCTGCCCGGTTCAGCTCCTCGATGGCCTCGAGCAGCCGGCCCTTGCACTCCCAGAGGTGGGCGGTCGCCTGCGGCAGGGCTCGTCCGGCGGGGCGCGGTCCGAGCATGCAGGCCAGGTCGGCGAGCAGCTCGTCGATGAGCGCCGCAGCCTGGTCGGACGCGAAGCCGCAGCGCTCCAGCGAGTCCCGGTTCGCGCGCACCACTCGCAGGGACGCGGCGGCCTGTCGCATCAGGGCATCGGTGGGTTGGCTGCGACCCTTCTCGATGAAGCGCAGGCTGGACTGATCAGTGGGCATGGTGGGCTCCTCGTACGGAAGAGCCGAAAAAGCACCCGATTGATTCGAAAGTCCAGCGTTTCGTTGGCGAGGGTTCGTTCCGTGTCACAGGCGAGTCATCTCGGACAGGGTCACCATCGAAAACAGTAGTTATAACGAGTGTTTGAGCGAACTAGACGACTTCACTCCCTCGGTGGGTGGGGAATGCGGTCCGGGAGGGTTGACGTTCCTCCTACTGCCCCCTAGAAAGGGCGCGTCTTGGCCTGGGGAAGCGAGCCTGGGGACCACCGGCTCGTGGGGAACGAATGCGCAGGAACGTGATCGCAGGGCTGGTGCTGGTGGGGCTCGTGGGGTGCGTCGAGAAGACCCGTCCGGCTGGGCCTGATGCCGCTTCGGAGACAGCGGAGCCCGAGCTGCTCCTGGGGGAGGTGAGTCCGCTCACGGGCCCCGAGGCGTCGTTCGGCCAGTCCACGCACGCGGGGATCGAGCTGGCACTGCGGCAGATCAACGCGAAGGGAGGGGTGAAGGGTCGGCGCCTGGCCGTGAGGTCGGCCGATGACCGGGGAGAGCCGGAGGTCGCCGCCGCGGCGATGGCTCGGCTCATCGACGAGGACAAGGTGGCGCTGGTGCTGGGTGAGGCGACCAGTCCGGCGTCGACCGCGATGGCGGCAGTGGCGGAGGCGCGCCAGGTCCCCATGATCTCCCATGCGGCGACGCACCCGAAGATCACCGAGGGGAAGCGCTTCGCCTTCCGGGTGTGCTTCACCGACGCCTTCCAGGGCTTCGTGATGGCGAAGTTCGCGCGCGAGACCCTGAAGCTCTCGAAGGTCGGAGTGCTCTTCGAGCCGGGGAACGAATACTCCGCAGGCCTGGCGCAGGTGTTCGCGGCGCGCTTCCGGGCCCTGGGCGGCAAGGTGGTCAGGGAGGAGCGGTACGGCCCAGAGCTGGAACTGGAGCGGCCGGTCGCGTCGCTCAAGGCAGCGGGCCCCGAGGCGCTCTACGTCCCGGGCTACTACAGCGAGGTCGCTGCGATCGCCCGGGAGACTCGGCGGCAGGGCCTCGAGGTCCCGCTGCTGGGCGGCGATGGGTGGAGTTCCCAGAAGCTGTACGAGCTGGCCGGCGAGGCCATCGAAGGGAGCTACTACTCCAACCACTACTCCACGCAGGATCCGTCCCCCCGCATCCAGGAGTTCGTGGCCGAGTACCGGGCCGCCTACGGAACCGAGCCCGACAGCTTTGTGGCGCTGGCCTACGACGCCACCCGGGTCGCGGCCAACGCCCTCGCGAGGGCCAAGAGCCTCTCGGGGCCCGACGTCCGCGACGCGCTCGCCCAGACCCGCGGGTTCGACGGCGTCACCGGGACCATCACCATCGATGCGCGGCAGGAGACCACCAAGCCAGCGGTGGTGCTCAAGGTGGAGAAGGGCCGGTCGGTCTACCAGGCGATCGTCGGGCCCGAGCAGGACCGGCGCTGACGGGCGAGAGTCGCCGCCGGATCGCCCGTGTGCCCGCGGGAAACTCCCGGAAGGGCAGGGGCATCCAAGCTCCATGAGAGTCCTCCCGAGTGTCGCGCTCTTGTTGCTTGGCTGCTGGTCCCCCACGGCGGAGTACGTGCCATGGGACGCGAGCCCTTCGGAGCGCCTGGATGCCGCCTCGGCTCCCGATGCCTCGACGCTGGACGCCTCCGTTGCTGCGGATGCAGCACCTGATGCAGCGCTGCCGACGGATGCCTCCCGACAGACCGACGCCAGCGCACCGGACGCCTCGGGCCGGGACGCCGCAGTGGTGCACGCCGACGACGCGGGGCTCATCCCCAAGCTCCCACTGCTGGAGGAGTCCCTCTGCCGGACGCCGCCGATGCCCGAGCCGGCGTGTCCCTCTCCGGGAGGCTGCGTGCTCCTGGTCTCGTCTCAAGGGCAGGTCGAGGTGCTGGCGACGATGCAAGCGCTCCAGGCAGCCCAGGCGTGGGTGGTGCATGCCACCGACGACGAGGTGCTCCTCCAGGTGCGCAGGTCCAGCGCCAGTCCGGGGCCCGAGCGCCTCGTCAGGGTGGAGGTCGCGACACGCTCCCGGACGGACCTGGACTCGCAGCCCCCGTCCCAGAACCCGAGCTACTCCGCGCCGTCCACGTCGCCGGGGTATGGCACCTGGATGGTGCGGGCCACCGGGGCGACGAGCCGCAGGTACGACCTCATGCTCTCGGTCGGAGGGGCCGCGCTGGTCGGCGCGATGCCGTCGATCCCGGTGCCCACGACCCGCGGTGTCGCCGAGGGCACCGACTACTACGTGGGCCACGACGGGGAGGTCGCGAGCTACTACCCGGCCGGTGGCGGGGCCCTCCTGAAGCTCGGCTCGGGCGAGTCGGTCCAGGACCTCGCGGTGGAGTCCGGGGTCGTCTGGGCGCTGGTGGTCCGCGCGGGCACCTCGGAGATCCGCCGGGTGACGAGGCAGGGCGCGGTGGACACGGTCGCCCGGGCGGAGGAGCGCCTCGGCTCGCTCGCCGTCGTCGATGGAGTGGTCTGGGCGCTGGGCGGCCAGGGGCTGCTCGAGGTGCGGCCGGGACAGACGCCGCGCTGGCGCTATCGGGGCGAGCTGTTCCCCCAGCACTCGGGGACCCTCGCGCCCGAGAGCCTCGTCGCGCGGGGCGGCAGGCTCTACCTCGGGCAGATCTGCCACTTCGACGCGGACGCGCCGGAGTACGGCACCGTGGAGATCGACCCGCGCGCAGGCACCGCACGATGGCTGGAGCACGACCCGGCGTTCCCCTTCGTGGGCGCGCCGGTGGCCAGGCAGAGCTGGGAGCAGCCTCCCATCTTCGTCGGCGGGCGCCTGCTCCGGGTCGTGCCCTGAACCACTACCGTTGGAAAGCTTCTCGGGCCGAGAAGCTTTCTGGTGTGCTGCAGCAGGCGGCCGGCAGGTCGTGAGACCTGCTCTCTCGACTCTCGACTCTCGACCGCGGCGGAGCCGCGCTGCTACTTCCGAGGGGCCGAGTAGAGGTCGATGATCCGGCTGATCGACCGCTGGCAGACCGAGCAGAAGGGGACCGGGTTGCGCGAGAACATCACGCAGTCGGTCTGGGGGCGGTAGTACCCCCGGGCCTCGTAGTTGGCGCCCTCGAAAGCACCAACCTTGCCGTGGTGCTTCTCGGCCGAGAGCAGCTTCGTCTCCGCGGTCCGCTGCTCGGTGAAGAGCGCGTCCATCTCCGCCTCCGGCCGGTTCGCTGCGCGGATGGCCCGGCGGCGCTTCTGGTACTCGCGGCTGGCGGTCTCGAACGCCTCCTTCTGCCAGGGCGTGGGCGTGGGGACGCCGGGCGACAAGAGCGCCTTCCACTTCGCGCCCGAGGCATCCGCGGTCGTATTCGGCTCCCAGGGCTCCAGGCGCTCGGCCGAGGGCTCGTAGGCGGTCTCCGAGGTGTAGTACTCGTCGCCCAGCCCGGCGAAGTGGTGCCCCAGCTCGTGCACGAAGATGTACGGAGCCCAGAGGCTGTCCGAGGCCACCGTCCCGTAGAGGTTGAAGATGCCCCCGCCGCCGTAGGTCTGGCCGTTCGCGAGGATCTCCACGAACTCGTAGGGCGCGAAGGCGGCCACGTCGCGGAAGCTGCGGTTGTCGAAGGTGAGGATGTAGCGCTCCGACCCGAAGGCGTCGTAGGTGGCGCCGACCCGCGAGCGGCGGTGGATGCCGGTGGACGGCCGCGAGATGCCCGACTCGTCCGAGGCCGGGCACAGGCCCCAGACGTTGAAGTCCGTCCTGCGCTCCTTGAACGGCGAGTAGGTGAACAGCAGCTCCGCCATCCGCCGCGCGTCCTTCTCGAACTTCGCCCGCTCGGCCGCCGTGTAGCCGTCTCCGAGGATCAGGAGGTCGACCTTCGTGGCGGGGTCCCCGCTCTTGAGGATCTCGATGAGCGCGCCCGCGCCGGCCGCCTTGGCGCGGTCGACGAACGGGTCCGCGGGGTCCACCAGCACCGACCAGATCTCGCGGAAGGCGTTGTGCGCGTCGCGCTTCTTCAGCAGCACCTGCACCGGCGCCGTGGGCGTGGGGAAGCGCAGCGACTCGTGGAAGGTGCGGTTCTGGGACTTCGCCTCCGGGGTGGTCTCCCACTCGCCGTAGATGGACGCGAACCCCCGCGAGAAGACCAGCCGGTTGGTCGCCCGGTCGCGGACCTCGAAGAGGTACTTGCCCAGGTTGGTTTCGTCGACGCCCTGCGCGAGGTCGCCGGGCCAGGCCAGCGGCTCGAGCACCACGCGGTCGAGCGAGAACAGCTCCTGCGCGGCGTTGCCGCTGTGGAAGTAGTCGACGCGCATCGTGCGCGGCTGGACGGGCGCGGCGGCGAGCAGGGCGAGTGAGAGGGCGAAGAGGTTCATGGTGGTCCCGGCTTCCGCGGCGCCTAGCCGCGCACCTTCCACAGCTTGAGCATGTTGGTCTGGAACCGCTCCTGGTCGATGACGATGCCGAAGGTCACCGCGATGTCGTCCCCCGGCTTCACCAGGTTGTTCTCGAGCAGGCTCTTCTCCGCCTGGTCGATGACGCCCTTGATGCCGGTGACCCACGCGCCGTGCAGCGGACGCACGCCCCAGTACAGGGCCAGCCGGTTCAGCACCCGCTCGTGCTGCGAGAACGCGGCCACCGCGGCGTTGGGCCGGTGCGCGCTGAGCAGCGACGCCGAGAAGCCGCTCTCGGTGTAGCTGGCGATGGCCGCCAGCCCCATCCGCTCGGCGACCTCGGAGGCGGCGTCGGCGATGGCGTGCGAGTAGGTCAGCGACTTCACGTGGTCGCGGTCGGCGATGGCCTTGTTCTGGAACGAGCTGGCCTCCACCTCCTCGATCACCGCGGCCAGCGTCTTCACCGCCTCCACCGGATACTTGCCCACCGAGGTCTCGCCCGAGAGCATCACCGCGTCGGTCCCGTCGAGCACCGCGTTGGCGACGTCGGAGACCTCGGCGCGGGTGGGCCGCGGGTTCTGGATCATCGAGTCCAGCATCTGGGTGGCGGTGATGGCCGGGATGGCGCGGGGCATCACCGAGCGCAGGATGCGCTTCTGGATGACCGGCACCTTCTCGTGGCCCGCCTCCACGCCCAGGTCGCCGCGGGCCACCATCACCCCGTCGGAGACGTCGAGGATGGCCTCGAGCTTCGCCACCGCCTCGGGCTTCTCGATCTTCGCGATGATCGGGGTGTCCTTGGCGTACCGCTTGGCCTCGAGCATGTCCTCCGGGTTGCGCACGAAGGAGAGCGCGAAGTAGTCCACGCCCAGCTCGCGTCCGAAGACGATGTCCGCCTTGTCCTTCTCGGTGAGCGCCGCGGTGGAGAGCGGGGTGCCTGGGAGGTTCATCCCCTTCTTGTCCTTGAGGGTGCCGCCGTCCACCACCACGCAGCGGACCTCTTCTCCCTGGATGGACTCGACCTTGAGCTGCAGCAGCCCGTCGTCGAGGAGGATGGGGTCGCCGACGCGCACGTCGCGGGCGAGCGGCGCGTAGCTGTGGGAGACGCGCTGGGCGGTGCCCAGGAGCTTCTCGGTGGTGAGCGTGATGGGCTGGCCCTTCACCAGCTCGACGCCGCCGTTCTCGACCTTGTCCACGCGAATCTTGGGACCCGAGAGGTCGCCCAGTACGGCGATGGGCTTGCCCACCTTCGCCGCGGCGGCGCGGATGTCCGCGTACATCTTGCGGTGGGCCTCGTGGTCGCCGTGCGAGAAGTTGAGCCGCGCCACGTCCATGCCGGCGCGCATCAGCTCGCAGAGGCGCTCCACCCCAGCCGTGGACGGGCCCATCGTGCAGACGATCTTCACCTTGCGCATGTGCGACCTCCGAGAGAGGGCGGCATCGTGGCAGAGCGGGGGCGGTCTGCTCAATACCCCTCAGCCCTCGAAGGGCCAGAGGATCGGACCGCACTCGAGCGTGGCGTCGGGCACGGCCAGACCGACCACGTGGTCCCGCCCACAGACCGGCTGCGCGAAGGTCCACGCACCCGCGTGGTCTGGGGGCGGTCGGAGCAGCGCGGGGGGCGAGAGACCGACCTCGAAGGACTGCAGATCGAGCGCGAGGCCGAGGCCGCGGGCCTTCACGTAGGCCTCCTTGAGGGTGAACAGGCGCAGGCTGCGCGCATGCCGCTCGGATGGGGCACAGGACTCCAGCGTCTCGCGCTCGCTGGCCGTGAAGCAGAGCTCGAGCGTCTCGGGAGTGAGCGCGGGGCGGGACAGCGCCTCGGCGTCACAGCCGATGTCCCTTCCGACGATCACTGCGCAGACCACGAGGCCGCGCGTGTGGGAGACGCTGAAGCGCAGATCGGGGACGCCGGGGGACGGGATCACCGCCGGCTTGCCCCGGGCGTCGTAGCGGAAGCGCCACGAGGCGGCGGGGCAGGGGTCCAGGAAGGAGAGGGCGACCCGCACCAGGGCGCGGGCCGCCACGAAGAGTCGCCGGTCCTCCTCGTCGAGCTTGCGTGCGGCTCGGGCCTGCTCGTCCGGGTCGAGCAGGCCCGCGGGGGGAGTGGGAGACCCGCTCCCCCCGCGCGCGGCGAAGAGGTGGACCTTGGCCAAGCGGCTACTTGAACTGCGGGTTGAAGCCGCCCGCCGCCTTGACCAGCTTGAGCGCGGAGATCTCCGCGTTCAGCGTCTGGATGATGACGTTCATCTCGGCATTGCCGAGCTGCAGCTGGGCGTCCGAGAGCTCGAGTGCAGTTCCCGTCCCTGCCTGGAAGCTGACCTGGTTCAGCCGGTAGTTCTCCTTGGCCAGCTTGAGCGTCTCCTCGGCCTTGATCCGGTTGGCGCGATACGTCTCGAGGTCGATCACGGCGCGACGCACCTCGTCGCGGGCCTTGCGCTCCGTGGCCTGGAGGGTGAGCTCTGCCTCCGTGAGCTTGGAGCGGTTCTCGCGCAGCTCGCTCTCGCGCGTGCCGCCGTCCCAGACGGTCCACGAGAGCGCGAGCCCCAGGGCCCACGCCCCATAGCTCCCGGAGAAACCCTTCGAGTTCGAGGCCTGGTAGGAAGCCTGGCCGACGAGGTTGGGCAGGTACTTGTAGAAGACCGCGTCCTTGTTCCGCTGGGCGAGGTCGAGGTTCAGCCGGGCCGTCTCGACGTCGGCGCGCTCCTTCAGGGCGAGCGCTTCGAGGCTGCTCATGTCCGCGGGCAGCGCCACTTCTTCGGGGTGCAGGACCTCGAAGTTGGTGTCCTCCGTTCCCATCAGCGTCGAGAGGCCGATCTTCGCGGCGGCGTACATCCGCGTCGCCCGGAAGAGCTCCTGCTCGGTGGTGCTGCGGTCCATCTGCGCGCGGATCAGCATGATTCGCGGGGCAGCGCCGGCATCGACCCTGACCTGCGCGTCGCGCTCGTGCTCGACCATGCTCTTCAGCGAGCGTTCTTGGAACTCGACGTTCTCCTTGGCCAGGACTGCCGAGTAGTAGAGCTGTGCGAGCTGGAAGAGGTACTCGCGCCGTCCCGTCTCGACCCCCATCTTGACGAGTTCCTCCGCCACGTCGGCGATCTTGAACATGGGCCACAGCGCGGGGACGATCAGGGCCTGCTGGAGCTGGAGGCGAAGCCCGAGCTGGTCATATTTCTGGATCTCGAGATCCGCCATTCCGGACGGCACCATGATCGTCGTGCTCGCCTGGCCGGGCGGGTTGTCGGGGATGTTCGGCGCGCCCTTGGTGGGGTCGTAGTCGGGGCCGTTCGTCCCGGTCCGGTCGAAGGTCCCCGCCGGGTAGCCACTCATGTCCCGCAGCCAGTAGCCGGTGGGCATGGAGATCTTGGCTTCGTTCTCGTTGCGGGTGTAGCTGCCGCCGACGGTGATCTGCGGCAGGTAGCCCGCGAGCACCTTGCGGGACAGCTCCTGGGCCTGCACCAGCTTCTCCCGCATGTAGCGCAGGTCCAGGCTCTTCTCGTTCGCCGTCTTCAGTGCCTGGTCCAGCGTGAGCACCGGCGCAG
>CAZAIE010000159.1:0-10266 GCA_964485035.1 uncultured Myxococcaceae bacterium
GGGGCGCGCCGAGCCCGGCCGGCACCTGGTGCTCCTCGGTGACCTCGCCGCTGGGGGCTGCGCGCAGCGGGGGCGGCGCGAACCTCGGCTCCACCGGGCCCTCGGACGCCTCGCGCCGCAGTTCGATCATCTGGGAGCAGCGCATCGCGTAGAGGAACTGGAGCGTGCCCTGCGGCGGGAGCAGGTGCAGCGCGACCAGCGTGCCGGTCGTCTTGTGCCCGTCGATGGCCTGGAGCAGCGAGAGCTCCTCCTCGTCGAGCCCCACCTCCTGGAAGCGCAACAGCGGGTCCCTGGCCGGGTGGGCGTAGAGCAGCTCCACCGGGCCCAGCGCCTCGCGCACGCGGCCCTCGTCGTAGGTGCGCTTCACGCCCTCGTAGATGATCTGCGCGGTGGTCATCTCCAGCGTGCTCGCCTCGCTGGGGATCTCCGCCTTGGGGTTGAACTGATACTCGCCGCTGGTCCAGGTGAAGATGTCGTAGAGCTTGGTCTGCAGCTGCAGGGCGAGCGCGTAGTTCAGGTTGTGGGGGCTGATGCAGCCCATCTCGATGAGCGCCGTGCCCTGCTGCCGGCCGGACTGCTTCATCTTCTGCAGGCTCTCCTCGCACTCCGCCTCGGAGATCATCTTCTCCTTGAGCATCAGCTTGCCCAGGCACTCGGAGAGCAGGTTGCTCTTGATGGAGAAAGGCCGCCCCTCGCGGAAGTAGACGATCTTCTTGACCTTGTCGCGGCGCAGCAAGAGCGCCCCGGTGGCGCGCCAGCGGTACAGCTCGGCGAGCAGCTCGGGGAAGGGCTTGTCGGCGAAGTCGCCCTTGATGGACTGGATGGCGCTCTTCTTGGCCGCCAGCTCCACCTCGGCCGCCTCCTCGCGGGCACCCTCGTCGACGAAGCTGTCGGCCGGGCGCTCGTCCAGCTCGGCCCGCCGCCTCTCCTCGTCCTCGCTCCGGGGGTAGGCCTCGCCGAGCGCGGCCCGCAGCGCGTCGCGCAGCTTGCCCAGGTTCACTGGCTTGTCGAGGAACTCGACGACCCCGTACTTGTCCTGGGCGTCCTTCTTGTGCGCCGCGGACTTGTAGACCCCGGAGACGAAGAGGATGGGGGTGCGCCGGCCCTTGGGGGTGATGCGCATGCGCCGGGCGACCTCGAAGCCGTGCAGTGCGGGCAGCAGCAGGTCGATGAGCACCACGTCGACCTTGCGCTTCTCGAAGGTCTTCAGCGCCCACTCGCCGTCCTTCTCCACCAGGACCGAGAAGCCCTCCTTGGCGAGGGCGTCGGCGAGCAGCCGCTGGATGGAGCGGTCGTCGTCGATGATGAGCGCAGTGGGGTTGCGGTCCAAGAGCCACCTCGCGGCAGTGTCGTTGAGGCCGGGCATGTTAGCCCCAAGCGCAGGTCGGGTCACGCCCGCAGCGGACGGCTATACTGCGCCGCGAATGCGCGCCGAGACCGCAGGGCTGCTCGCCGCCGCCTACCTGGCGTTGATGTTCGTCTGGCACCGGCTCCGGCTCTACCGCCGCCGCGCGCGCGGCCCCTCGCTCGAACTGCTCCGGCGCTTCGACTACCGCGTGGTCTGGGAGGAGCTGCTCCCGGCGCTCCCCGAGGCAGAGGGCGCCCCGGCTCCCGGCGGCGACGCGCCCACCGCGCCAACGTTCTACCGCCGGAGCCCCTGGGAACTCGACCACCCGCCGGCGCTGCTCGCCGAGCGCGACCTGCTGCGCTCGGGAGCGGTGCCAGCGGCCGTGGACGCGCGAGACCCCGAGGTGGCCTGGCTCTTCGTCCACTTCGCGATCCAGCGGATCTTCGCGGGGGACCTGGGTGGGGCCGAGGCCATCGCCGACCGACTGGAGGAGTGCCAGGGGGCGCGGCTGCTCGCCACCATCGACCTCGCACGCGCGGAGCGCGCGGCGGCCGTGCATGACGTGCCTGGGGTCCAGCGCGCGGCGGTCTCGGTGGAGCGACGCCTCGCCCAGGCAGTCGCGCTCGGGGGCGAGACCCCGGGGCTGGCCTACCTGGAGGCCCACTTGCGGCTCGCCTGGCTGACGCACGACGTGAACCTGGAGGTCTCGGTCGCCCTCGCGGCCAGGTCCCTCGGACGGGCGCTCAGGCGGTGGGGGCAGCGGCCGTGCTTCCACTTCGCGCTGGCGCACGCCCATGCGCTGCTGGGGCGCCACGACGACGCGCTCGATGCCCTGGGACGGGCGCTCTACTACTCCCGCGGCGATCCGTTCCACGCCCGGGCGATCCTCGAGGACGGGTTCGTCCACCGGTCGCGGCCGGCGCTGGTCGACCAGTGCCGGGCGCTCGTGGACCGGTGCCGAGCGGGACGCTAGAGTCCAGGCCCTCCTGGAGCCTGCGTGCACCTCACCCTCCTGTCCCGCTCGACCTCGCTCTACACCACGCACAGGGTGGTGGATGCCGCGCGGCTCGCGGGGCACCGGGTGCGGGTGCTGGACGCGCTGGCCTGTCAGCTGCATCTCGGGGGAGGGGAGACCTCGTTGCTGTGCCGGGGCCGGCCGCTGCCTCCGACCGACGTCTGCCTCCCCCGCATCGGCCAGTCGGTGCAGGCCTACGGGCTCGCGGTGCTGGACCAGCTCGAGCGGCGGGGCATCCCCCTGCTCAACACCGCGGCAGCGATCGCGCGGGCCCGCAACAAGCTGCGGTGCCTCGAGCTGCTGACCTCCGAGGGCATCCCCGTCCCTTCGACCGTCCTCGCCCGTGACGTCCGGTCGCTGAAGGCGATGCTGGAGCTCGTGGGTGGCTGCCCGGTGCTGATCAAGCTGTTGCAGGGGGGCGAGCGGGCGGGGTTCATGGTGTGCGAGACGCCACAGTCGATGGAGGCGGCGCTCGAGGCGCTGCTCGCCCTGGGGCACGACGTGCTGCTGCAGGAGTACCTGCGCGACAGGCGGGGTCGGGACCTGCGGGCGCTCGTCGTGGGAGGGAAGGTGGTGGCCGTCGTCCGCCGCGTCGCGCGCATCGGCCGGCTGGGGCGCACCCTCCGTGCGGGGGCGCGGTTCGAGGCGGCGCGGCTGAAGCCCGCGCAGGCCGACCTGGCGGAGCGCACTGCCCGCCTGGTGGGGCTGGAGGTCGCGGCCATCGACATGCTCGAGGCGGGAGGGGGCACCAAGGTCTTCGAGATCAACGCGTCCCCCGGGATCCAGGAAGTGGAAGGGGCTACTGGCGTGGACGTGGCGCACGCCATCGTCTCCCGGGCGGAGGAGTTGGTGGGGGAGTCCAGGAAGAAGAACAAGAAGGGGGCCTCGCGCGTCCGTCTTGCATCGAAGAAGAGGGCCCCCAAGGGCGCTTGACCGCCCCGGGGGCGGCCGCTACGGTCCGCGCCTCCCGGAGGTCATGCACATGAAGCGCTTCCTCACCTGTCTGTCTGCGGCCGCGGTCCTGCTCACCGCCGCGTGCGCCGTGGCGGGCAAGACCGACAACCTCTTCACCGTCGATGCCCCGGCGGTCACCGCCAAGGCGGGCGAGAAGGCCCGCGCGCAGATCGTGATCAAGGTGAAGCCCGAGGGGCACATCTCCAACGAGGCGCCGCTGAAGGCCACGCTCACCGCCAAGAACGCGACCCTGGAGAAGGAGAAGCTGGCGAAGGCCGACGCCACCTACAAGGACGGCGGGGCGGTGCTGCCGGTGGACTTCACTGCGGGGACCAAGGGCGAGGGCTCCCTCGAGGCGAACCTGGTTTTCTTCATGTGCTCCAAGGAGATCTGCGAGCGCCACGAACGCAAGCTCACCCTCCCGGTGACGGTGCAGTAGTGGCCCGGCACATCTACGGCGTCCACCCCGCGCTCGAGACCCTGCAGGCGCGTCCGGACCAGGTCGAGCGGGTCCTGGTCGCGCAGGGGCCGCTCAAGGGGCCGGTCTCGCAGGTGGTGGACGAGGCCCGGCGCTGCGGCGTCGAGGTTGAGTACCTCTCCCGCGAGCAGCTCTCCCGGCTCGCGGGCGGCGGCGTGCACCAGGGAGTGGTCCTCAAGGTGGCGGAGTTCGCCTACGCGGAACTCGAGGACCTGCTCGAGGCCATCGCCGGGAGCGAGCGCAAGGGTCTCGTCCTGGTCCTCGACGGCATCGAGGACCCCCACAACTTCGGGGCCCTGGTCCGCTCGGCGTTCGCGCTGGGCGCGCATGGGGTGGTCATCGCCAAGGACCGGGCCGTCGGGGTCACGCCGGTGGTCGAGAAGTCGTCTGCCGGGGCCGTGGCGCACCTCCCCATCGCGAGGGTGACCAACCTCGCCCGGGCGCTCGAGCAGCTGAAGGAGGCCGGTCTCTGGGCGAGCGCGGCGGACCTCTCGGGCGACCGCGCCCCCGAAGCCGTGGACCTCGTCGGCCCGAGCGTCCTCGTAGTCGGCAGTGAAGGCCAGGGCATCCGGCGCAACGTCCTGGAGAAGTGCGACTTCCGGGTCCGCATCCCCATGGCGGGGCCCTTGGGCAGCCTCAACGCCTCGGTGGCCGGGGGCATCCTCCTCGCCGAGGCCGCCCGACAGCGCCGCAGTGCGTCGAAGCGCTGAGGACGATTGACCCGTTGGATATCGCTCTCTAGTATCAACGAGTTAGCCAAGGACGGACGCCGGAGCGGGGTGACCAGACCCTCTCCGGTAGTCGCACGTTTGTGACATGAAGGGTCGCCTCGAGGCCGAATGAAAAAGCCCATTCCTTTCGGAAAGTACCTGCTGCTCGAGCGCATCAACGTGGGCGGCATGGCAGAGGTCTTCCTCGGAAAGGCCTTCGGGGTCGAGGGCTTCGAGCGCCTCCTGGCGATCAAGCGCATCCTGCCGACGATGGTGGAGGACACCGAGTTCATCACCATGTTCCTGGACGAGGCGCGCATCTCGGTCCAGCTGAACCACGCCAACGTCGTGCAGATCTACGAACTCGGGATGCACGACGAGTCGTACTACATCGCGATGGAGTACGTGTCGGGCAAGGACCTGCGCCACCTGCTCGAGTACTACCGCAAGAACCGCGCGGTGATGCCCACTCCGCAGGCCGCGTTCATCGCCTCCAAGATCTGCGAGGGGCTGGAGTACGCGCACCGCAAGAAGGACGCTCGTGGCCAGGACCTGCACATCGTCCACCGCGACGTCAGCCCGCAGAACATCCTCCTCTCCTACGAAGGGGAGGTGAAGCTCATCGACTTCGGCATCGCCAAGGCAGCCAACCGCGCGCAGAAGACGCAGGCCGGCATCCTCAAGGGCAAGTTCGGCTACATGAGCCCCGAGCAGGTGCGCGGGCTCCCCATCGACCACCGCTCGGACATCTTTGCGGTGGGCGTCATCCTCTACGAGATGCTGACCGGCGAGCGCCTGTTCGTCGGAGAGAGCGACTTCTCGACGCTGGAGAAGGTGCGCAACGCCGACGTCCTGCCGCCCCGCCAGTTCAACTCCGACATCCCTGCCGGCCTCGAGAAGGTGGTGATGAAGTCGCTCGCCCGCGACGTCCAGGACCGCTACCAGTGGTGCTCGGACATGCAGGAAGACCTGATGCGCTTCCTGCTCTCGGGCGACACCATCTACGCGTCCAAGCACCTCGGCGGCTTCATGCGCGAGGCGTTCGCCGACGACCAGGACAAGGAGCAGGACCGCCTCCAGGCGTACGCCCGGGTCGAGCGCCCGGACCTGGTGCAGGTCTCGGGTGTCACGGCCTCCAACGGCGCCACGCCGCATGCCCAGCCGGAGCCCGAGGAGGCTCCGCCGCCGCCGCGCAGGCGTCCGACCCAGGCCGCACCGCGGATGGAGGCGGTGGAACCCGCCCCGGACCCGTACAACCCGGTGATCCCGCCTCCCGAGCCGGGCGAGTTGGACGAGGAGCCCTCCGCCGACCGCACCGAGATCTTCCAGCCGGCGTTCGAGGCGCCCAAGGCGCCCCAGCGCAAGCCGGCCCGGGGGCTCGGCGACGACGGGGACGAGTCGACCATGACCCCGGTTTCGCCGCCGAAGGGCCGTGCCCCGAAGGGCACGGTCAACATGCGGCCACCGGACCCCGAGCCCGAGGCCGAGGCCGAGCAGGATGAGTTCGACGAGGACGAGGACTCCGAAAACGTGGTGAAGACGGTCATCGGGCTTCCCGCGCCACGCATCAACGGCCAGCGGACGTCCGGGCGGCGGCCGGCAGTCGAGGAGGAGCCCGAGGACGGCCCCGCGACCATGCCTCCCGAGCAGGCAGAGGAGCCTGAAGAGCCCGAGGCACCGGAGGAGGAGCAGGAGGACGAGGAGCCCATCGAGGACCCCAACGCCACGGTGATGAAGCCACCTCCTGCGGTTCCGCCCCGGAGGGCGGCGACCTCGCAGCGGGTGCCTGCCGCCCGCCCGGCGACCAGCCAGCGTGTGCCCGTCGCCAAGCCCCCGACCAGCCAACGTGTGCCCGTCGCCAAGCCCGCTGCTCGTCCACCGACCAAGCAGGCCTCGCCGGTGGTCCGGCCGGTAAAGAAGCCTTCCAAGCTCCCGCTCATCCTGGCCTCCGTCGGCGCGCTGGTGCTGGTCGTCATCGTCGCCATCGCGGTCGTCTTCAAGCCCGGTCCCGCTTCGGTCCTGATCACGGTCGAGGGGCCGCAGAAGGCGAAGATCCTCCTCGACGGCAAGGCGGTGAAGGCCGGCGTCCAGCTCCAGGTCCAGCCTGGCAAGCACCTGGTCAAGGTCGACGCCGAAGGCTTCAAGGCGGTGCAGGAGGAGTTCACCGCGCGCCCGAACGCCACCATCCCGTTGGCCATCGCCATGGAGTCGCTGGAGAAGCCCGCCGAGCCAGGGGAGTCCGGCGAGCCAGGTGAGAGCGGAGAGCCGGGCGAGGTGGCCAGCGCCGACCCGAAGGACGCGAAGGACCCCAAGGTCGACCCGAAGGACGCGAAGGACCCCAAGGTCGACCCGAAGGAGGGCAAGGAGCCGGTCGTCGACGCCAAGCCCGACGGGAAGGAGCCGAAGGGCACGGAGCCGAAGGACAAGCCTGCCGAGCCGAAGGTCGCCGAGCCCAAGCCGACCGAGAAGCCGGAAGAGAAGAAGCCAGTGGTCGCGACCCTCAAGCTCGAGTCCATGCCCACGGGGGCAGACGTCGAGGTCGATGGCAAGAAGGTGGGCAAGACCCCGAAGACGCTGAAGGGCATCGACCCTGCCAAGACCAAGTCGGTCACCTTCTCGCTGAAGGGCTACCGCTCCGACACCAAGCAGGTGGGCTGGGACGGCAGCAACACCGAGCTCTCCCTCTACGCAGCGCTCGAGAAGCTCCCAGAGGCCCGGCCCGAGCCGAAGCCCGACCAGCCCAAGCAGGAGCCGAAGAAGCAGGAGCCGAAGAAGACCGAGCCCGTGGCCAAGGCCCCGGCCAAGGAGCCTGCGAAGCCCGCGGCCTCGAAGGGCGTGGGCAAGCTGGTCACCATCTCCAAGCCGGTCGCCAAGGTGGCGGTCGACGGCAAGGACACGGGCCGCTGGACCCCGATTCCCCCGGCCCAGCCGCTCGAGCTTCCGGCCGGAGACCACGTCATCACCTACACCGCCGGAGACGGGCGCGTCGCCAAGCGCAACGTCTCGGTGCCGGCGAACGAGACGGTGAAGGTGGTGGGGGTCGAGGACTTCCAGTAGCGATGGCGCTCAGTCAGTCGTGGGGCCGCTCGGGAAACCGGGCGGCTCCCGCCGTTGCGGGCACCGGAAACGCGACGGCCGTGGTCGCGGGACCACGGCCGCCGGGATCGTGCGCCGCTTCGGTCCTCAGCCCTCCAGCAGCAGCTTCAGTTCCTTGATCCGCGCGGTGACGATGGCCCGGTCCATGTCCCGGTAGGTCTCGGGGAGCAGCTCCCGGCTGGTGCACTCCTGCACCGCGGCGAGGTTCTGCAGCTCGATCTCCATGGGGTAGTTCGGGGGGATGAAGTTGGTCAGCACCGCGGTCAGGTCCTCGGTGTTGACCGTCTCCCGGCCCGCGAGCAAGGCCCTGAACTTCGCGCGGACCAGCGCGGCCTCGATGTCGGCGCCGGAGGCGTTGCGCAGCGATTCGGGGACCACCTTGGAATACGACTCGATGCCGTCGGTGACTACCCCCGTCTTCTTGGCCACTACCCGGAACAGCTCGTCCCGCTCGGCGTCGGTCTGCGGGTAGAAGAGCGCCAGGTGCTCCTCGGCGCGGCCCTGGCGCTTGAGGTCGATGGGGAGCAGGTCGGGGCGGCAGGTGAGCAGGAACCAGACGATCTTGCCGCGGTACTCGGTGTTCCCCATGAACGCGGCGATGGACGCGAAGATGCGGTTCGAGGTCCCCGAGTCCCCGCCCTGGTTGCGGTCGCCCAGGAAGGCGTCCGCCTCGTCGATGATGACCGCCACCGGCCACATCGCCTTGAGCAGGTTGAAGATCTTCTCGAGGTTCCCCTCGGTGACCCCCTGCCACTGGCTGCGGAAGTTGAGGAACTTCACGCACGGCACCCCGATGTCGCCGGCGAAGCAGGTGGTGATGAAGGTCTTGCCCGTGCCCACCGGCCCGCTGATGAGGTAGCCCATGGGTACGACGTCCGTGCGCCCCTTGCGCAGCGCGGTGGCGGCGCCGCGCATCAGGTCCTTCACCTTCTCGTGGCCCGCGACCGCGTCGAGCGTCCACTTCGGCTCGATGAACTCCAAGAGCCCGTGGCACTCGGCCTGGATGATCTCCCGCTTCTTCTCCTTCAGCCCTTCCGGCGTGATGCGCACGTCGCGCTCGATGGCCTCGGTGAGCACCCGGTCCAGGTGCACCCGGGAGAGGCCCGCGGTCATCTTCGCCAGCGCGTCGATGGGGATGTCCGAGACCTCCGACACCCGGCGCCCCTCTAGCCTCGCCTTGACGAACGCCCGCCGCTCGGCCTCGTCGGGCAGGTCGATGGCGATGGACGCCGCGTAGGGGTTGCGCGCGAGCCGGGGGGCCAGCTCCGCCACGTTCTCCACGATGAGGCAGATGGACAGGTCTGCGGAGAGGAAGGTGGGGTCGTTCGCCCACTTGATGAGCGTGACCAGCGCGAAGCGGTCCTCCTGGCCCATGTGGCCCAGCTCGCCCGCCGGCGCCAGGGTCTCGGCGAAGTCCACGATGAGCGCCACCGACTTCCCGTCGGCGATGCGCACCCGCATGAAGTTCTCGAGGATCTGGAGCGCCCGGCCCGGGTCCTTGGGGAGCGCCTTGGCGAAGTCCGTGCCGTACATCGCGTCGTAGCCCTCGACCGCGCGCAAAAAGTCGCGCTGCATCTCCGGCGTGGCCCCGCGGATGCCGGTGGAGCGGTCGTAGTGCAGCACCACGTCGCGGGAGGCGAACAGCTCCTCGGCGAGGTAGCTCTTCAGGGGCAAAAACCGCGGGTTGCCGTCGGCGTCGGTGCTGGGCTGCAGGTCGCGCACGTTGCCGTGGAGCAGGAAGGTGGCGACGGTCTTGGTGAAGTAGCGCTGCGCCAGCTGCTGCGCCCACTTCGGCAGCGACTCCAGCGGGTCGGTGGTCTTGCGGCGTGCCATGGGTGCTCCTGCGGCGGCCCGCCCCCACGGGCCGTCTCTCGGTCAAGGGACGAGGGGGCCTGCTACTCGCACTTCGGCTTCTTCTCGAGGTCCTTCTTGATCTCGGTGCTGCCGCTGCCGGCCATCAGCGTCGCGGTGGCGTCCTTGTAACAGGCCTTCTGCAGCACCACCGCGTGGTTCGCGCCCGGGTCGAGGTCCTCGAGCGTGACCGGGGTGGTCCCCCGCGGCTTGTCGTCGACCAGCACCTTGGCGCCTGGCGGGTTGCTGGTGAAGGTCACCACGAACGCCTGCCGGGCGAGCTGCGCGAACTCGTTGATCGGCGGCTTGTCGGTCATCGACGGGGTGATGGCCTTCTTCCAGGTGGCGTATCCGGGCTTGCTCACCTCGACGAGGTGTTCCTCGCCGATCTTGAGCTCGCCCATGTACAGGCCGGCCTTGCCCAGGTCCTTCACCGCCGTGCCGTTGATGCTCACCTGCGCGTCGGCCGGCTCGCTGGCCACCACGAAGGCGACCGCGGCGACGAGCGGCTTGAGCTTCACCTTCGGGGAGGCGCGGTAGATGTCCCCACGCGGGATGTCGATCACCTCGGTGTGGCTCTCGTAGCGGTCCTTGCGGATCTCCATCATCCGCTTGCCTGCCTTCAGCTCGTTGGCCGCGCAGGGAGCCGAGGCGCACACCTCCACGCCGTCGAGCATCACCCGGGCGTCGGCGGGTTCGTAGTCGACGATGAGCGTTCCCTTCCCAGTCAGGAAGTAGAACGCCGCTGCCCCCGCCACTGCCGCCACGGCGAGGCCGATGCCCCCGAACACGAGCGCCCGGCTGCGGTTCGAGG
>CAZAIE010000160.1:0-10262 GCA_964485035.1 uncultured Myxococcaceae bacterium
CTGGAACGCCACCCGGCCGCCAGCTCGGCCGGGTGGCGTTCCAGGGCCTCGACCAGCCCGGTCCGGCGTTCGACCTCTCCGAGGCCGACCAGGCGAAGTCCCTGCTCCCGCTGGTGGAGCAGCAACTCGCCGACACCCTGCGCCGCATGGCCCAGCACCCCGAGGACAAGGCCAGGCTCGAGCCGGCGATGAAGGCCCAGAGCCGCCGGCGCGACGAGCTGAAGGCGAAGATTGCCCAGCCCCCGCCCACCGGCCGAAGGACCATCCTCGCCGACTTCGTGGCCCTCGATGGCGCCTTCCCCGACGACCCAGTCTTCAAGAAGCTGGTCGACGAGACCCAGGCCGCCGCTCCCGAGCGGCGCTAGGTCCGCGGAGGCAGGTCATGAAGCTCTGGGTCGACGACGTGCGTCCGGTTCCCCCGGGCTGGACCTGGGCGCGGACCCTCGAGGAGGCGCAGGACTACCTCGTCCGCGGCGTCGTCGAGGAGGCCTCGCTCGACCACGATCTGGGCTTCGAGGAGCCGGACGGCTCGGCGCTGGTCCGGTGGATGGCCATGACCGGCCACTGGCCGAAGGCGAAGCCCACGGTGCACAGCCTGAACCCGGTGGGGCGCGCGTACATGCTGGGGGTCATCGAGCGCTACTTCGGGACCCGCGCGGGCGAGCCGCTCAACCCAGGCGGCGGATGAAGGCGCCCACCAGCGTCCCCAGGACCGCGAGGCCCAGGAGCGCCATCAGCAGCCGGTTGACGTGGCGCAGCCGCAGCTCGCGCGCACCCCGCCCGGCGAACCACCTGTCCGCGGCGCACACCCGGGCCTCCAGCGCGAGGTCGGCCGAGGGCTTCCACCCCGAGTTCTCCAGCCCCTGGACGCGCCGCCGGTGCGCGGCGAAGAGGTTCTCCGGCTGCGCCCCGGGCATGCCGCCACAGAGGCACCCGGGCGCGTCGACGGCCAGCAGCCGGTGGTCCGCGGTGAGCACGAAGCCACCGGGGGCGCCCGCCTGGTCCAGCGCGGTGACCAGCACGAGCCGCGCCTCGTCGGCGGGCCCGTAGCCGGTGGCCCAGGTCCGCGCCTCCTCGTGCACGAAGTCGTAGGCGATCACCCCGCGCTGCAGCGGGGCGCGCTCGACGTGGACCCCTAGCCTGCGGAACCCGAGCGGAGTGAGCTCCTCCTCCATCCGCTCCAGGAGCTCCCGGTCGACCTTCGGCCAGCTCTCGTCCTCGCCGCGGGCCCGCATCAGCCGGGGGAACAGGCACAGGAGCGCGCCCGGGAGGTTCCGGAAGAGGACGAAGCCTGCGAGGGCCAGCGTGGCTGCGACTTGCCAGGCGTCCACTAGGCGGCGTGCTTCTCGATGAGGGCGCCGACTCGCGGGACCGCCTCCTCGACGTGCTTCTTGGCCATGCCGCGCAGCTTGTCGTAGGCGCTCTTGATGGCCCCGTGCTTCGAGCGCCGGGCCCGGTCGTCGGTGATGGCCAGCAGCGCCTCCGCGACGCGATCGCGGCTCGCGCCGAAGTGGGCGGCGATGGGCCGGCCCTGGCGCCGCGCGTCCTCGACCAGCGGGTCGAGCGCCTTGCAGAAGTCCGGCAGCAGCGCCTCCACCACGTCGGGCACGAAGCCGGGCTTGAAGCCCTTCACCAGCTTGTACGCACCCTTGATCGCCAGGCCGGTGAGGCCGCCCTTCCCGTCGACCTCCTGGTCGATGAGGGTGCAGCAATCGGAGATCACCTGCTTGCGCTTCGCGTCGGCGCCCAAGGTCTCGAAGAGAGTTGCCATTGCAGGTCCTCCAGGGTGGTAGGCGCAGCGGGATACCACCGCGCCGGCCGCGAAGCCAAGGGAGTTGAGCAGCGGCGCCCGGGAGCCGGGGTGGGGTCCGGTTCCCGGGGCCGTCCGGCCTACTTTCTGCCCGCCGCCCGGGCCACCGCGGGCCGGGGCGTGGCGGGGGGCTTCTCGAAGTCGGCGTTGGTCTTCTGCAGCTCCGCCATGCGGATGAGCGTGGAGGGGGCGATGGCCGAGGTGCGCTGGTTGCGCAGGTCCACGTTGGCCACCGTGGGGTCGTCGCCCAGCCCCACCACGTCCTTCAGCACCCGGAAGCTCATGGGCTTGAAGGTGTAGCCGCGCGCCGGCTCGCGCCGCCCGTCTGCCCACACCTTCCACACCACCGACGGCGCAGGGAGTACCACCTCGTTCATGCGTCCCCAGCGCATGCCCGCCGCGACGTCGAAGTCCTCCACCACCAGCGCGTAGTCGTAGTCCTCCTCCTTCGCCAGCTCCAGGAGGCGCCGCGTCAGCGCGTCGACCGGCTGGGGGCTCTTCGTCTCCACGAAGAGGTTGCCGGGCGCGCCCTCGCCGTTGCGCGAGTGCCCGTTGGTCTCCTTCAGCCGCTTGGTGGGCACGCGGCTCATGAAGTACGTCTTGAGCACGCCGTCCTCCACCAGCGAGAGCGGCTGCGGCTTCACCGAGTCGTCGTCGATGGGGAAGTGCCCCATCAGCGGCTGCCCCCGGAAGTGGGTCTGCGTCGGGTCGTCCTTGACCGAGACCAGCTTCGAGGCCACGTGCTTGCCGACCCGGTCCACCAGCCGCCCCTGGCGCGCCGCCCCCAGCTCGTCCCGCGGCCGGCTCAGCGGCTCGCCCACCGTCGCCAGGTAGAAGATGCCCGCCGCCCGCCCGGTGAAGAGCACCGGCCCGGCGTAGTCCTCGGTGGGCATGGGCGACTTCGCCAGCTGCTCCAGGTGCCGGGCGACACCCATCGCAGCCTGGAGCAGCTCCTTCTCGTCGGGCAGGTCCTTCTCCTCGCGCCCCCAGCGGGTCCAGCTCGAGCTGAGCTCCATGCCGTCCGCGGCCTGCGTCACCGCGGTGATGTTCAGCACCAGGATGGGCTCGGGGAAGCGGTGCCGCGCCCCCTCCGAGCTGACGAAGTACTGGTGCGAGAGCGAGCCTCGCAGGGTCACCCGGCAGGCGTGCGCCGCGGGCGAGCCCAGGAACACCGCCGAGGCCTTCTTCACCAGCGCCGTCCAGCGGTCCCGGTCCAGGGCCAGCTCCTGGCGCGGCAGCACCAGCGTCTCCACCTTCGCCGGGGTGAAGTCCGCGGGGCGGTCCTTCACCGCGTTGGTCTTCAGGAAGGCCCGCTTCTTGGCGATGGTCTCCGCCGCCTTCTTGTAGCGGTCGTCGAACTGCAGCCAGAGCGCGCGCCGGAGCGCGTCGTAGTCCTGCTCCGCGGGCACGCCGCGCCCGCGACGGTAGCCGCCGCCCCAGTAGTCTTCGATGAAGTTGGTGTTGTCGAGGTCCATGGACCCGACGCGCACCTGGGTGTCGAGGGTGCTGTTGCGCCCGCCGTCGCGGGTCACCAGCGCGCCGAAGCTCGCGGCCACCTCGAAGAGCTCCGACTCCTGGCCGTAGGCGGCCACCCAGTACGGCTTGTCCAGGCCCTCCATCGACAAGGTCTTCGCCCGGCCCACCTCCTCGTCCAGGGCGCGGAACATGGCGTCTCGCGGCTCGGCGGCGGCGGGGGCCTTCGGCTCCGCGGCCCAGGCCTGGCCGGCCAGGAGCAGCGCGGCGAACGTCGCGATGCGGTTCATCACTTCACCTCCTGGGGCTTCGCCGCGGGGGCCGGGGTGACCGGCGGGGGCGCGAGGATGGGCTGGCGCTCGTGGCCCTTGGCCCGCCGCTCCACTTCGATCTCCGCCAGGAGCAGGCTCGGCGCCACGGCCGAGACGGGGACGTAGCCGCTCTCCGCGCCGCACATGCCGTTGAACACCGAGAAGTCGTCGCCGGTGGCCAGGATGCTCTCCAGCGACTGCAGCGGCGTGCCCACCAGGTCCACCCCCCGCACCAGCTCGTCGGGCCGGCCGTCGGCGTAGACCCGGGTCACCACCAGCGGCATCACCTTGAACGCCTGCGGCAGGTCCCCGGTGCGGGTCATGGTGAAGCCCCCGGCGATCTCGTGGAAGACCAGCCCGTAGGGCTTGCCGCGCTTCTTCACCTCGGCCACCAGCTGCTCGCGCAGCTTCTCGAACGGCACCTGCCGCGCGGACTGCACGATGAGGTTGCCCTGCCGCGCCACCGGCGCGGCCCCCGGCTGCGCCCGGCCGTGCCCGTTCGAGCGCGTGAACCCGGCGATGGGCGTGCGGCCCAGGAGGAAGCCCTTGAGCACCCCCGCCTCGACCAGCGGGACCCGCTGCGCGGCGACGCCCTCGTCGTCGTAGAGGTAGTGGCCGTTGAGCGGGGTCTTCTCGAAGGTGGTGAGGGTGGGGTCGTCGACCACCGAGATGAACTCGGGGACGATGCGCTGGTTGATCTTCTTGGTGAAGGTCCGCCCCTCGTCCTCGTCCTTCTGCCGGTGCCCCTCCACGCGATGCCCGAAGATCTCGTGGAAGAACACCGCCGCGGCCCGGTTGGTGATGATCGCCGGGCCCGAGTACGGCTCGACCACCGGCGCCGCGCGCAGCTGCATGAGCCGGGCGATGAGCGCCTGCACCCGCTGGGCGACCTCCTCCTCGGTGGGCATCCGCTCCGGGGCGTCGGCGTCCAGCTCGTCGTAGAGCTCCAGGTCCATCCCGTCGTCGGTCTTCACCGTCCCGGCGATCATCACGCGCAGGAAGAAGCGCGGCTCGCGGATGCGGCTGCCCTCGGAGTCCACGAAGTAGTGCGTCCACGACCCGCCCTGCAGGCTCACCGTCGACGCGAGGATCTTGGGGTGGGGCTTGAACAGCGCCGAGAGGCGCACCAGCCGCTCCTTCCACTGCTTGCGGTCGAAGGAGTCCTCGGCGCGCTTGCCCAAGAAGACCGTGGGCTTCTCCACCGTGAAGTCGCCGGTGCGGTCCTCCTCCTCGACCTTCACGCTCTTGTTGGCCCGGACCTTGATGAGCTGCTTGCTCGCCGCCTTGTAGGCGCGGTCGGTCTCGCGCCACAGGGCTATCTGCAGGGCGGTGGGGTCGTCCTCGATGGGCAGCGGCCCGCGCTCGTAGTAGCCGTCGAAGGAGAAGCTGCCGCGCACCTTGTGGGTGTTGTCCAGCGCGGGGGAGCCGACGCGCGCCGCGACGTAGAGCCGCCGCGCGCGGCCGGAGGTCTGCTCCCGGCCGCTCTCGAAGTCCTCCGGCGCCCCGAAGCTGGCCGAGTCCACCCACCAGCGGCCGTCGCTCACCCGGTACGCCAGGTAGTACAGGGGCTCCTCGCCCTTGGCCTGCAGGTTGGTTCGCGAGCGCGTGAGCTCGTCCACCATCGCCTTCATGAGCCGGTCGTCCTCGAGCTTGGGCTGCGCGGAAACGGCGGCCGCGGGCCACAACGCCAGCGCACAGCCGACCGCCAACAGGGCCTTCCTCGCCATGTCCGACACGCCTTTCCCGGCCTCGCAGCCGGCGTCTGAAGCCAACCCCCGCCTTGGACAGCGCTCCCGCCGGGCCGGTTCGCCCAGCGCGTGCGCGGGGACAATACCGCGGAGCCGCCAGGGCAGGGGGACGCCCCGCGGCGGCCGGGCCCGGAGTGTCGTCTATACTCGGTGCACTGCCTGGCCATTCCGGAGGACGCGATGCGACCGCCCTGGGCCCGCCTGACGGCCTACCTCGAGCGGCTCCCCCAGGGAGTGGACTCGTACCCCGAGTGCCGGGCCAAGGCCTCGGCCTATCGCGAGGCGCTGGCGCGGCGCCCGGTTCCGCTGGACGGTCTCCCCCCCGCGCTGCAGGAGCGGCTGGCTTCGCCGGCGCTGGTCTCCGCCTGGATCCCCGAGGTGCACTCGCTGGCGCTGGGCCTGGCGGTGGCCGACCACCACCGCATGAGCGACCGCGAGTACCTGGAGTCGGTCTACACGCTCAGCCGCGACCTGCTCGGCGGTCCCACCTACCGCTTCCTCATGGCCGACGAGAGCCCGGAGGCGATGTTGCGCCACGCCGACGTCCGCTGGCAGGCGATGCACCAGGGGGTGGGGCTCTCCACCGAGCGCGTGGGCGAGCGGGCCTTCGCCTATCTGCTGACCTTCCCCGCCCGCCTCCTCGACGCCCTCCTCCTCCAGGCGTTCGGCCAGACCTTCCGTGCCTCGCTCTCGCTCTCCGGGGCGGCGGAGCCAAGGGTGACCCTCGTCTCGCACGCAGAGACCGGCGCCCGCCTCGAGGCGAGCTGGTAGCGCCCCGGAACGACCCGGGGAAACCCGTGCGCGGGTCGGGCATCAGAGGACTGTGGGCAATCCGTCGCTTGCCCCCGGGCGGGGTGTCCCCGCCTCCTGCATCTCCAAGCAGGGTCTGCGGGAGAGGTTTACCCATGACCGCCCTGGCCAACCCCGAAGCCTCGTGGGAGCGCGTGGTTTCCACTCGTCCCGTCACCTACGCGGAGATCCGCGAGCGCGTGGGCCCGGTCGAGGCGCCCCCCCATCTCTTCCCCGGTGGCCACGCCAACGACAACCTGCGCCTGTGCGGCTCCCGCGTCCTGCGCATCTACCGGCGCGATCGCAAGGAGGTTTGCAAGGAGGCCACGCTGCTGCGCAGGACCTGGAAGCGATTCCAGGTCCCCCACGTGGTGCTCAAGGGGGCGGACTACCTGGTGCTGGAGAACGTCTCCCACGGAGTGCTCGAGGACGCCCCGGGCAACGGCCTGGTCATCGGCCACGCGCTCGCGGAGATCCACGCGCAGCGCTTCCCTTCCGCGGGCAGCCTCGCGGCCTTCCCCGGGGCTGCTGCCCTGGAGCTCGTCCGTCCCGAGCCCGACGCCATCGGCGCGGTGATCTCTCGGTTGCGGTCATCCAGCGTTCAGGGCGAGCTGCGCGCGCGGGCCGTGGCGCTGCTGGAGGCGAGGGCGGAGGTCCTGCGTGCGGGGGCCGGACCGGCGGTGCTGCTGCACGGCGACTTCACCCCCGCGAATCTCTTCATCAGCGGCCCCGGCAATCTGCTGGTCTTCGACTGGGAGTTCGCGCGTGCAGGCCCTGCCCTCTGCGACGTGGGTCAGCTCTTGCGCTGGAGTCCCTCGCCGGAGTTCGTTCAAGCCTTCGCGCGCGGCTACGCCGAGGGCGGCGGACTGCTCCCCGAGCGCTTCGAGGAACTCGCGCGCCTCCTTGACCTGCCGGCGCTGCTCGAGCTGCTCGCCGAGGCCCCGACGGGCTCGCGCCGGGCGCAGGACCTGGAGCAGGCCGCGCGCCGGACGCTCGCCGCGCTCGGCTGAGCGGGCGTCCCCTGAGGCGCCACGAGGCCGCCCCGGCGAACCAGAGCGACCTCGTGGCGTCAGCCTCGAACCTGGTCAGCGGTGGGGCAGGTCGTGCACCGCGCGGACGAACCCGCGCACCGGCGGCTCCAGCTCGCGGGCCCAGGCGCCGATCTGCGCGGGCGTGGGATTCACGGGCAGCGTCTCGTCGGCCTGCACCAGCACTTTCCCTGCCTGCTCGAGGTGCGCCGCCTGGGACGCCGAGAGCTTGGGCCGGGACGAGAGCACCCGCTGCGCCTCCGCCAGGAACTCCGTGGCCACGCGCAGGGCCATCCGGTCGGCCTCGGTGAGGCCAGCGGTCGCGTCCAACCGCTGTGCGATCGTGGCGATGGCCTTCACGCGGGCGCCGAGGCGCGCGACGGGGTCGGTCATGGCTCAGGTCCCCCGCGGCGGCTGGGTGGGGCGCGGGGCCGGCGGCGGCCGCACGCCCTGCGCCGCGACCAGGTCGGTGAGCACCGGGCTGGCGTCCTTGGGCAGGAGGGTGATGGCCCCGTCGCCCTCGAGCGCCTTCTGCGTCTCGAGGATGCAGAACATGGTCTCCGCCACCTCCGGGTCCCTGGAGATGCGCGCCAGCGCCTCGCCCACGATGCGCGGGCGCAGCGCCGCGGCCTTGGCGAACTCCACCGCCGCCTGCCGCTCCGCGGTGCTGGTGATGAGCCCCACCTGGTTGGCGCCGTCCTGGCGGATGGCGCTGGTCACCTGCCGCAGCCGGTTGACCACCTTCTCTTCGATCTGGCGGATCATCTGCTCGTCGCGGAAGTGGACCTTGCGGATGTACACCGAGCCGAGCTGGTAGCCCCACTCGTGGCTCTTGGGAGAGACCTCGTCGCGCACCGTCTTGCTCATGGTGTGGCGCGTCTCCAGCATGTCCGCGAGCTTCATGTTCGACAGGCAGCGCACGGTGGTGTTCGAGACGTTGGCGCGCAGCGAGCCGCGCGGGTCGGAGTTCTTGAAGAGGTAGGACAGCGGGTCGCTGACGAACATCTCGTACCAGATGCCGATGCCCATCGGAGCGCCCTCCTCCGAGTTCACCGGCTGGCTGCGCAGGTACTCCTGGTCCAGGCGCATGTCGAGCACGTAGCACTTGCCCAGCCAGCGGATGACGAACGCGGCGAGGCCCATGCGCGCCGGCAGGACCACCAGGCCCGGGTCGGTGATGGTTGCCACCACCTTGCCGAACAGCGTGTACACGTGCGCGGTCCCCTCCTGCACGATGGCGTACAGCCCGAAGATGCGCAGGAAGAAGAACAGCACCGGGACGAGGACGAAGCAGGCCGCGAAGGTGATGCCGGCGATCTTGAACGTTTCCATCAGCGCACCTCCACCAGCAGGCTCTTCGCCTTGTGCCACAGCCCCAGCCTCAGGTTGCGCAGGTACGCGGGGAGCACCCCCGGCCCGCTGGCCTTGAGCTGTCCCAGCTGGTTCGCGAGCGCCACCAGCGGCTCCACCTCGGCCTGCGCGCGCAGCGTCTCGATCTCCACGGCGCGGCGGCTCTGGACGATCTTCTGGTCCGCGCCCGCCTGCGCCAGCGAGATCTCCGAGGAGATCTGGTTGTGCGCGGTGTTGATGGCCGCCAGCGCCGACTCCACCTCCGCCGGCGGGTCGATCTCGGTGATGAGCGAGGCATCGAGGACGATGCCGTAGCGGGCCAGCGAGCTGCGGCACTCCTGGTCCATGTGCTCGTTCAGGTCGCGCATGTTCTTGCGCAGGTCGTTGATGGAGACACCGCTGACGTGCGAGAGGTCGCTCTCCGACGCCGCGCGCGGGGCCTCGAAGCTGGCGATGCGCTGGCGCAGCACGGAGACGAAGTACCCCATGATGTGGGCGATGGGGTTCTTCACGCCGAACAGGTAGGCGTAGAGGTTGGCCTCGGAGACGCGGTAGCGCAGCTGCCCCCGCAGCCCGGTGTTGAGCTGGTCCTTGGTCACCGCCTCCAGCTCCTGGCCGCCGTGGTTGGCGCGCGGGCTCTCCGGGTCCCAGGCCATGGAGACCGTCTCGGTAGCGATCTTGACCTTGTAGATCTTCTCCCAGGGCCACTTGAAGTACGGGCCGCCGGGCGGGATGACGCGCAGTTGCGGGTAGTTGTAGCGCTGGCGCTCCTCCTGCCCCAGCGCCTGAGCCTCGGGCAGGTCCAGCGAGCTGCCCCCCGCGCGCTCGGCGCGGCCGAAGATGGTCTTCACCGCCCGCTGGTCCTGGTTGACGGTGTAGAAGCCCATCAGTCCGTAGCGGAAGACGAACCAGAGCAGAAAGCCTATGGCTATCCCGAGAAAGGCATCCATGTGCAGGACCTCCCCGACGGCGAGAATGGGCCCGCAGCATCGGGCCCACAGCGCGAGGGGGTCAAGCGGGGCCGGTCGATTCGGGAGGGACGTGTCGGACGTCGCCGGGGGCTGAAGCGCCCCGTCTCCACCTGGGACGGACCGAGCTCGATTCAAGCGCGCTCATGCGCGCTGCACAGGACCAGGTCCGCGCTCGAGAAACCTCCAGCCGGCCTCGGCTGGCTGATCCCGTTCCTCGACAGCTCTTCAGTGCCTCGCGTCAGCGCGCGCGGCAGTGCGGGGGCGGCGCACCATCGTGCGTGGGCGGTCGGCAGCGAGCGGCGCGCTCGCCGAGTCGGCCTCGTAGGCCGCGAGCACGGCGAGCAGTCCGGGCGCCACCTGCAGGAACCGGATGCCGAAGCGGCTCAGCTTCCCGCGGCGCAGGTCGCCCGGCTTCGCCCAGGCCACCTCGCCCACGAAGGGGAAGTCCTGGCCGTCCACGTGGACGCTGCCGTGGATGCGGGCGCCGGGGAGGAAGACGCCCGCCATGGCGACGCAGGCGCCGCCGGGCCCGAGGTCGGTGCATTGCGCCGGCACGCGGTCGGCGATGAGCAGGGTGACGCTGCGGGGGCTGCGGCGGGCGAGGCGCTGGTCGTTCATGGGCCACACCTTGCCACGGGCCTGTTGCAGCGCCAGTTTTCGGCCGTCAGCCGCGGCGGCCAGCGGCGAAGAGCGCCAGCCCGCCCTGGGCCGAGAGCAGCTCTACCAGCTCCAGGTCCGACGGGGTGAGCTGCGGCTTCTGTGGGAGCAGCCGGAAAATCAGC
>CAZAIE010000161.1:0-10258 GCA_964485035.1 uncultured Myxococcaceae bacterium
CGCCGGGCCGAAGGCGCCGCACGGTCAGTCGATCGCCCTGAAAGGCGACCTCCAGCGATTGTTGCCCTCTTTCGATCGGGTCGAGCGGCGCAAGGTCCGTCGTTTCCGCCGCGACGGTTTCTTGTCCATCGGCGACGATGACCCACTGCGCTTCTGGTACCTCGACCAGTTGACGAAGCGGAACGTGACCATCGACCAGGGCGCCAGGAGGAGGGTCCAGATCGAGGAGCCGGTCGTCGAAGATCGCCGCGGCGAGGCCTGCCTTGTTCTGGCAGCAAGGGTCATCTGCGACCAGCAGGAGTATTCCGCCCCCGCAATCGAGGTTGCGCGCTGTGTCCCTGGCCCGGCGGACGCTGGGGCGCGCGCATTCCTCTTGTTCGCTGGCCTGGCCGCAGGAGTGGCCTTGGGGCAGACCCCCACGTTCCCTCCAAATCCAGAGAACGCTCCCATCGTGCTGATGCGTAGCGAACTGGTCGAGCGTATCGCGCGGGCAACCCGCTGACTGGCCATCGCTCGACGGTGAACACTGCGAGCAGCACGCCGAAGACTGCCGCGTCGGCGACGACAAGGGCGAATACGGGTCCGGGAGCTGCCCGGTCACCTCCTCCTTCGCCGCGTCGACGACTCCAGCATCTCCTCCGCGTTCCGCAGCGCCGCCTGGGTGATCTGCACGCCCGCGAGCATCCGCGCGATCTCCTTGGTGCGCGCCGCCGGGGTGAGCGACTCCACCTTCGAGAACGTGCGGCCGTCCCGCACCTTCTTCTCCACCGTGAAGTGCACCTCGGCGCACGCGGCGATCTGCGGGAGGTGCGTGATGCACAGCACCTGCCGCTCGCGCGAGACCTCCTTGAGCAGCCGCCCCACCACCTCCGCGACCGCGCCGCCGATGCCACTGTCCACCTCGTCGAAGACGTAGGTCGGGACCGGGTCCGTCTTCGCCAGCGCCCGCTTGATGGCCAGCATCACCCGCGAGAGCTCGCCGCCCGAGGCGATCTTCGCCAGCGGCTTCACCTCTTCTCCCGCGTTCGGCGAGAGCAGCAGCTCGCACGAGTCCATGCCCCGCGGTGTGAGCAGGCACTGCTCGAAGGCCGCCGCTCCCGGGTCGCCTCCCGCCTCCGCGGGCTTCACGGCCACCTGGAAGACCGTCTTCGCCATGGCCAGACGCCCCAGCTCCGCGACGACCGCCTCCGAGAACGCACCCGCCGCCGCCTGCCGCTTCTCCGAGAGCCCGCGCGCCAGCGCCAGCGCCTCCTTGCCCAGCTCGGCGCACTCCTTCTCCAGGTCGCCCAGCCGCTCCGCGTGCCGCTCCACGCCCGCAAGCTCCGCCTTCATCTGCTCCAGCCGCGCGAGCACCGCTGCCAGGTCGCCGCCGTGCTTGCGCGTGAGCCGCTTCAGGCCCTCGAGCCGCTCGTCCAGCTCCGAGAGCCGCCCCGGGTCCGACTCGATGCCCCGCGCGTAGACCGCGAGCGCCCGCGCCGACTCCTCGAGCTCGACCTGGGCCGTCTTCAGCGACGCCAGCACCGGCTCCAGCGCCGGATCCAACGCCGCGGCCTCCGCCAGACGCCCCAGCGCCGCACCGATGAGGTCCGAGGCCGCGTTCTCCCCCGAGTACAGCCCGCGCTCCGCCTCCTCCGCCGCGCCGCGCAGCTTGCCCGCCGACGCCAGCCGCTTGCGCTCCGACGCGAGCCGCTCGTCCTCGCCGATCTGCGGGTCGAACCGCTCGATCTCCTTGATCTGGAACGTGAGGTAGTCGGCGCGGCTGGCCCGCTCCGCGTCGTCCATCGCCAGCCCGGCGCGCTCGCGGACCTTGGCCGCGTACTTCTCGAACGCGTCGCGGTAGCGGGTGACCTCCGGGTCCAGCCCCGCGTAGCCGTCGAGCAGCGAGAGGTGCAGCTGCGGGTCGAGCAGACTCACGTGCTCGTGCTGGCCGCTGATGTCCACCAGGCCTCGGCACACCTGCTCCAGCAGGCCCACCGTGGCGATGGCCCCGTTGATGGAGATGCGGTTGCGTCCGTTCTTGTTGATGGCCCGGCGGATGAGCAGCTCGCCCCCGCCAGTGGGCAGCCCGAGCGCCGCGAGCCGGTCGCCGAGGTCCATCCCCTCGAAGAGCGCCTCCACCGTGGCCTCGTCGGCGCCCGAGCGGATGACCTCCGCCCGCGCACGTCCGCCGAGCACCAGGTGGAGCGCATCCACCAGGATGGACTTTCCCGCGCCGGTCTCACCGGTGAGGGCGTTGAACCCGGGCCCGAAGCGCACTTCGAGCTCGTCGATGATCGCGAAGTTCTGGATTCGTAGGGCAGTGAGCATGCCCAACGGTCTAGCACGCACCCCTGACACTGAACAGCCGTTCCCTTGGCCTGGACGCGGGTTCAGTCAGCCAGACAACAGGAAAAACTCGGAGATTCGAGAAGTTACAAACAGGGACCCGTGGTCGTTTGCCGGCGACTGAAGTCGCGCTTGAGGTTACGAAGCCCGCCCTTCGGCGGGCTGCTCCCAGTCGCTCTTCTACCCTGCCGGCAGCCGCGCCGCGACGCAGAGGTAGCGTCGGTTGGGCCCTTCGAAGCCTCGCTCGGAGTGCTTCAGCAAGATGGCCAGCGAGCGTCCGTCTGCGGAGAGTCGCACTGAGTTCAGGGAGTAGTCGAAGCCGCCGCCGCCGACGTACACCGCGTGGCGCTTTCCGTTCCGCACCAGGCGCACGGTCACGCGGTCTTTCCGAATGCCGTCCTCGTCTACGGCTCCCTTGTTCACGTCCAGCAGCACTTCGAGCGGCTTGCCCGCTGCGGTGAAGCTCGTCCGGTACGCGGTGCCAGACCGGTACATCTCGACGCCCGGATCCTTCCCCAGCTTCAGCGCTGCGAGCCGCGGCGCGACTTCGGCCTTGAGCTGCGCGAGCGCCTTCGGCCCGCTCTCGCTGTTCTCGAGCTGCACCTTCTTGGACTCGGCCTCGTTCCGCTTGCCGGTGAGCACCGAGAACACGTTCAGCTCGGCGTGCGCCATACCGCTGCCGTCGAAGACCCCGTACGTGTAGTACGCGAACACGGTCCCGTCGGAGCTGAAGCCGATGCCCTCCAAGATGTCCTTGTCGCCTGCGAAGCCCACTGCGGGCGCGAGCAGCACGGCGAGGACGAGGCTCAGGGTGCGTCGCATGGTCTTCCTCCAGGCTGCGCCCCCCAGGCGTCCTCGATGCTCTGCGCAAGCGGCGTCCGCACCGCTGGTCCCCCTGTCAGCTCCACGAACCGCGCCGGGTTGCCGACCCGCCACAGTGGCACCGCCTCGGCCGAGGGCACGTCCACGGCCAGTTGCGTGGCGAACTGCGCCGCCTGCTCGGGCCGGTATCGCTGCGCGATGGCGCCGACCAACTCCCGGACGGTGACGGCCCGCCCAGAGCAGAGATTCACCACCGCCAGCAGCGGCTCCCCGCGCTTTGCCTCGCCCAGGGCCACGAGCGCTGCGGCCACGTCCCGGGCATCCAGGAAGTCGCGGCTCGCGCCCGCGTCGCCGAGGCCCGAGAGGTCTCCCGAACGAACCCGCCGGCAGAGTGCACCGAGGAGTCCGGCTCCCGTGGGCTCCAGCACCTCGAAGGGCCTCGCGACCACCAGCGAGAAGCCACGCCGCTCGGCTCGCTCGGCGAGGAAGGCCTCGGCCTCGAGCAGCGCCTTGCCTTGTGGATTCGTCGCCAGGGCGTCCGGCTCTCGCAGGCTCACGCCGGGTCGCGGCGAGCCATAGACCTCGGCCGAGCTCACCAGCAGCACCCGGGACGGGAGCGAGCGCGTCTCGGCCCAGACGGTGAACGTCTGCACGGCCTGCGACAGCACGTTGATGGGCTGCGAGGCCCGCAGGATCAGCGACACCGAGCCGCCTGGCGTGAGCCCCACGAGCGCACGCTCCAGGGCCAGGCGATCGGCGCCGTCGGGGAGCGCGTGGGCATCGGGCCACGTTGAGAGCCACGGGGCGAGCGGATCACTGCGAGAGAAGAGAATCACCCTGCGTCTCCGGGGTTGTGGTCCTTGCGCACGACGACCCGCTGACAGCAGAGGTGAACCTGGGCCGCGTGATCGGAGAACTCGAGCCGCACGATCAGGTTCTCCTCCAGCGGCTGCACCACCAGCCCCACGATGCGCGGCATCGCCGGGTGATCGAAGAGGTTGGGGAGTGCAACGTAGCTCGCGTCCTCACAGAGCAGCTCCACCAGGAACTCGCCCGTGACGGCGTAGAGCGCGACGTCGCGGCGCTGGTGGTCGAGCTGCGCGCCCCGGAACCGGGCGCCCTGCAGCCAGGCGACCGACTCCAGGCGCTTCTCGTCTTCGGGGCCGAGTTCGGGCATGGGCCTTCCTACCGCTCGCCCCAGCGGAGCTTGGTGCGGAGCACGCTGAAGAAGTCGAGGCGGGGGTTGCGCACCAACATCAACGGGTTGGGCGCCTGGGTGATGCGCACGCGATCGCCGGGCAGCAGCGGGAGCCCGGTCTGGCCGTCGAGCGTGAGGTAGACCTCGGAGCGCTCGCTCAGGAGCGCCAGCTCGATGATCGTCCCCTCGCGCTGGCCGCCGTTCCCGCGCGGGTGGTCGTCCGGCACCACGATGGGCCGCTGGGTCAGGGTGTGCGGACAGATGGGCGCGAGGATGACCGCGCGCATGGTGGGGTACAGGATGGGGCCGTTGGCGCTCAGCGAGTAGCCGGTGGAGCCGGTGGGCGTGGAGACGATGATGCCGTCGGCCTTGTAGCGGGTGACCGGGACGCCGTCGATGCGCGCCTCGATCTCGGAGATGCGCGCCAGCGCTCCCTTGTTGATCACCGCGTCGTTCAGCACCTCGGCGTCGTGCACCAGCTCCGAGTCGGGGCCGCGGAAGAGCTGGACGCGCAGCTTCATGCGCGGCTCGAGGGTGTAGTCGCCCGCGAGCACCCGCTCGAGCATCTCCACCGCCTCGGAGCGCGGCACCTCGGTGAGGAAGCCCAGCGAGCCGAGGTTCACGCCCAGCACCGGCACCGGCCGGCTGCCGAGGACGAAGGCGGCGTGCAGCAGCGTCCCGTCGCCGCCCAGGACCACGCACAGGTCCGCGTCGGCGAGCTCGGCGCTGGTCCCGGAGGGCAAGCCGGCGGCCGAGCCCACCACCTCCTCGCACAGGGCCTGGATTCCACGCTCGGCGAGGAGCTTGTGCAGCTCCGCGGTGAGCGCCACCGCGTCCTCGCGGTGGATGTTCACGACGAAGGCGACCTTCTCGATCGGACCCTCGGGCCGGGAGGCGGTTGGCATGGGCGGGGAGATTACCAAAGGGGCGTTCCTGCCGGCGCCTGCGTTTGCTAGGTTGCGCGCCCTTCCTGGGAGCACACCTCGTGATTCGTTTCGACCGCATCAGCAAGCAGCACGGCAAGCAGATCCTCTTCGTCGAGGCTTCCGCCGCCATCCACCGGGGCGAGAAGGTCGGCCTGGTCGGCCCCAACGGCGCCGGCAAGTCCACCCTCTTCCGCATGGTGATGCGCGAGGAGGCCCCCGACGAGGGACAGGTCTCCATCGACCGCGGCGTGACCGTGGGCTACTTCAGCCAGGACGTCGGGGAGCTCTCGGGCAAGTCGGTGGTCGAGGAGACCATGGACGGCGCGGGTCCTGTCTCCGGCATCGCCCACGAGCTGCACGAGCTCGAGCACGCGATGGCCGATCCCGACCGCGCGGACGAGATGGAGTCGCTGATCGAGCGCTTCGGCGACGTGCAGGCGCGCTTCGAGGAGCTGGGCGGCTACGGCCTGGAGTCGAAGGCCCGGGAGATCCTCGCGGGCCTCGGCTTCTCGGGCGAGATGATGGACGGCGACGTGGGCACGCTCTCCGGCGGTTGGAAGATGCGCGTGGCGCTCGCCCGCATCCTCCTCATGCGCCCCGACGCGATGCTCCTGGACGAGCCCACCAACCACCTCGACATCGAGTCCATCATCTGGCTCGAGGGCTTCCTCAAGGCGTACGAGGGCGCGCTGTTCATGACCTCGCACGACCGCTCCTTCCTGAACCGCGTGGTCAACCGCATCGTGGAGATCGACGGCGGCGAGCTGGAGACGTACACCGGCGACTACGACTTCTACGAGAAGCAGCGCGCGCTGAACGCGGCCCAGGCCGAGGCCCAGTACCAGCGGCAGCAGGCGATGCTGGCCAAGGAGATGGCCTTCATCGAGCGCTTCAAGGCCCAGGCCGCGAAGGCCGCGCAGGTCCAGTCGCGGGTCAAGAAGCTGGAGAAGATCGAGAAGGTCGAGCCGCCGCTGCGCCGCAAGAAGCTGCGCTTCGAGTTCCAGATCGCGGCGCGCTCGGGCGAGGACGTGGCCCGCCTCGAGGGCGTGCACAAGGGCTGGGGCACCCGCAAGGTCTACGAGGGCTTCGACTTCCTGGTGCGCCGCCGCGAGCGCTGGGCGGTGATGGGCGTGAACGGCGCGGGCAAATCCACGCTGCTCAAGCTCGTCGCCGGCGCCTCGAACGCGGACCAGGGCAACGTCTCGGTGGGAGCCAGCGTGAAGCTCGGCTACTTCGCCCAGCACGCCATGGACCTGCTCTCTCCCGAGAAGACCATCTGGGACACGCTGGTCGACGCGTTCCCCAAGGCCTCGGTGGGCTCGCTCAAGACCCTGGCCGGCTGCTTCGGGTTCTCGGGCGACGAGGTGCTCAAGCCCTGCCGCATCCTCTCCGGAGGCGAGAAGGCCCGGCTGGTGCTGGCGCGCATGCTCTACGACCCGCCCAACTTCCTGGTCCTCGACGAGCCCACCAACCACCTCGACATGGACACCCGCGAGATGCTCGTGGAGGCGCTCGCCAACTTCGAGGGGACGATGCTGTTCGTCTCCCACGACCGGCACTTCCTGGCGGCGCTGTCGAACCGCGTGCTCGAGCTGACCCCCGAGGGACCGCAGGTCTACGGCGGCGGGTACCTCGAGTACGTCGCGCGCAGCGGTCACGAGGCCCCGGGCCTGCGTCACTGAAGGTCATGCTCCGCGTCCGACCAGCGACCCTGCACGACCGCGCCGCGTTCCTGGAGTGGGCCGCCATCGCCGAGCCGCTGTTCGGCCCCATGGTCGAGCAGCCGGAGTTCCTCGCGGGGCTCGAGCAGTGCCTCGCTTCCGACGCAGCGCTGGTTGTCGAGGACGGAGCGGGTAGACCCATCGGCGGGCTGTTGCTGGCGCGCGCCGAGCGGGAGATCGCCTGGCTCGTGGTCGCGCCGGCCGGACGCGGACTCGGGGCCGGTGCGGCGCTGGTGCAGAGCGCGCTCGAGTTGCTCGGTCCGGGGCCCGTGAAGGTAGAGACCTTCGCTCTGGGCGCCGCGGAGGGAGTGGCGGCACGCCGGCTCTACGAGCGGTTCGGGTTCACCGCGACGGGAGTCGGCGGGACCAACCCGGCGGGACTTGCCACCGAGCGGATGGTCCGGGAGTCGGATCCGGTCGCTGGCTAAGAACGCCAGGCGGACGTGCCATGATTCGCCGCGCCGCCCCACCCTCACCGCGGACAGCCCGATGCCGCCCTCAGACCTCGACCAGCTCTACGAGCAGCTCCGCGATCGGACGGTCGGCGACGCCGAGTTCCGGGCCCGGCGAACCGCCTTCCTCCGGGAAGGCGACCGCGCCGAGAGCTACCTGCTGTCGAGACTCGCCCACGAGACGGTGCCGGACCTCCAGGGAGACGTGCTGCAGATCCTGGGGAAGTTCCGGTACCAGGGTGGCAAGCGGACCAGCGAGACGGCGACCTGGGCGAGGCGTCTGCTCGAGAGCCCCGTCGCGACCGTGCGCTGCCGCGCGCTGTGGGTGCTCGGCTGGGTAGGCAGCCTCGAGGATCTGGAGCGACTCTCGAAGGCCCTTCGCGGCGACGAGGACGCCGAGAACCGCGGCTGGGCAGCGACGGCGATGATGCAGCTGCATCTGGAGGACGAGACGCACGCGGCGGAGTGGCTCGTCCCGCTGAAGCGTGCGCTGAGCGAGGAGAAGACCGACCTCGCGCTCGAGAAGATCCTGGTCAGCATCCAGGAGATCACCGGGAAGAGGCTGGGGTTGAAGGCGAGCAGCCACGAGAGACCATCGCCCGAGAAGCTGCAGGCGGCGCTGAGGAAGGCGCTCAAAGCCTGAAAGGTCGAGCTTCGAGGCCAGACAGGTCCCGAGTAGCCCCGAGAACCCCAAGATCCCCCCATTTGTGATCGACCATAGCCGGGAGGATCTCAAGATCCGGCGGGGCCACTCTGGACCTCGAGACCGAGGACTTTGCAGCTCACGAGGAGCCGAAGAACCAAGTCCGCGTAGGCTACGAAGCCCACGGCCGCAGGTTCCCGATCATCCCCGGAGGATCTTCAGATCCGAACTGCACTGATCGAGGTCAACCCGGAGGATCTCGAGATTCGCCACTGTCCTGATCGAGGATAACCGGGAGGATCTCAAGATCCGAGACTGTATGAACAAACGACAGGGTGCCGGATCTCAAGATCCGCCAGTGCACTGTTTGAGGATAACCGGGAGGATCTTGAGGTCCGTCGGGGAGTGCTCGAGCTCAACCGGCCAGACCTCGAAGTTCGCGACGTTGAGGTCGAGGTCAACGCCGAGGATCTTGGGGTCCGCGACGCTGAGGTCGAGGTGAAGACCGGGGATCTCGAGATCCGCGAGGTTGTGGTCGAGGTTGTGGTCGAGGTCAGTGGACTGGGTGGACTGGGTCGAATGGGTCGACCCGTCAGCGGGCGCTCCTGGAATTCTCGCCCCACCAGCCTCTGGAGTGCCTTGTGAGGCTTCAACGAACGCGTCCCCTACCCCTGACGGGATGTGGGCACCAAGTTCTGTTGAGACTTCAGTCAGTTAGCTGACTCTCGGCCGTGGTCCTGGGCGGAAACCCACCTTTATATAGGCAAGGCGGCGCAGAACCCGTCGGCTGAGCGGCTACCGACGTTCCGCAGTCAGCTTCCCACCGTGGATGACGACCGTGTCTCCACTGCGCGCCTCGATCCCACCGAGGCCGTCCACTTCGACTCGGCAGGCCTTCGCACAAACGCAAGGGACCTGGGTCTTCGCCGCGACTTCCCCTCGAAGGGCGCGGGTCATCGGGGGCGACGAGTCGGTGGGGAGGTTCTCGTAGCCCTCGCGGAAGAAGCGTTGGTCGCTGACGCCCAGGATGCGGTTCGTTCCGAGGCGGGAGATCCGGAAGGTTGGGTTGCCGTTCCAGGTCGCGAGCCGACCATGCACCGTGAAGCAGGGGCCGACGAGGGCCGGATGCTCCTTGCAGGGGCGCGTTGGGGGCTCGGCGGCCAGCGCCTGCGAGCCGAAGAGGACCAGTCGTGGATGCATGAGGCACTCCAGGGTGCAACCCGGCGGACCGGAGGTGCGTCAGAGTACCCCAGCCTCCTGGCGCTCCACGCGAACGTCGGTCACTGGCCGTGCGCCTCGGCGGTAGCGGGTCGGCGGCCCACCGGCGGCCCCAGACAGAGTGGAGATTCCGGAAGAACCCCCGAAAGCGCTGGCAGGCCCGGGCGCGCTACACCCGGACGCGGCGATTCCAGGTCGGTAGGTTGAACCGGAGCCCGTGCTCGCCCAAGAGACGGACAATCGAGGGGGTGCGCCGCGTCATGCACCTCGACGTACGACATGACGGTGGCCGTCCTCAACCGCATGGGCGGCATCGTGGACAAGGAGTACCGGGGCTCCGCGGGTAGCCGGGACGCTCGCACTCGCGGGTGACGACGATCTCATCTGCTACGGCCACGAAGATGAGACCAAGATCGCCCGCGATTCTAGGCGACGAAGGTGTCGCTCCAGAGACATGACGAAGAGTCCGCCCGAAGCCAGCGCGCCCAGAACGCCGCCGACGAGGGCGCCCTGGTCCTGGGCGAGCTCCCGAAGGCCGGATCGGCGACCGGAACGATGGGGTCTACGTCGGCTTCGTCGAGAAGGGGGGGAATCGAGGTCGGGGATCGGGTCGTCGCGGTGGACGGCACTGCCGTTTCCTCGTCTGGGGACCTGATGCTCCGAGCGCGAGGCCCGGTGGGCACCAGCGTGAGGCTCACCATCAGCCGCGACGGCAAGGAGCAGACGGTCGAACTGACAAGAGCCCAGCTCGACAAGTGACTCCCCTGCCCCTCGCCCCCGGCGGTCGACCTCAGCGATGGCCTTGAGGACTGCGGGCGCATCGAGGCTGCCCGGCTTCCCGTCCCGAGTATGATTCCCGCCCCGACGCTGCGGCGCGCAGTTGTCGTAAGGGTGCCGGCAGAAGCGACTGTGCAAGCCTACGCCGGACTGGTGATCCAGCCCCGGTCGAGGAG
>CAZAIE010000162.1:0-10257 GCA_964485035.1 uncultured Myxococcaceae bacterium
GTCACCGCACGGGCGAGACGCTCGGCCAGGTCGGTGAAGGCGGGCGCGAAGCGCAGGAAGGCCAGCACCTCCAGGCGGAACTCGGCGACGAACGCGGTCTGCTCCCGGTCGCGACGCGCCCGGCCCGCCTCGAGCTTCCGGGCGTAGGAGGGGTCCGCGCGCTCCTGCGCGAGCTGCGTGCGCGCCTGCTCCACGTGGGCCGCGGGCGCCCACAGGCCCTTGGAGAACTTCTTGCGCCCCTTCTTCTCGATCACCGTCCAGGTCGGGCCTGCGGCCTTCACCCGACGGGTCAGGCCTGCGTCTCCTGGCGGCAGCAGCACCCAGCCTGCGGGAGGAGTGAGGAGCGTCCCGTCGTCCGCGCGCATGCGGTGGACGTCGGGAGCTGGAGAGAGGATGCGGGTCTTGTCCATGGTGGGCTCCGAGGGGCGCGCGTTCTACCACGGCCGGCGACTCGGGTTGGTGGACTGGCTCGCTGTCCGGGGAACTCCCGACGCCGACCGGAAGCGGCCATTGCTGCGCGGGCCCATCCACGGTATCGACCGCGGCGACCGTCCACTTGGAGGAAACATGGCCCGCCCCTCGCTCCCTGCCCTGCTGACGTTGGGCCTGCTGGCCGCGTCCTGCAGCGGCGACTCCAAGAACCCATACGACGGCGTCTACAACGGCCCCAACGGCTGCACCGTCGTGGTCACCTCGGGGAAGGTCACGCGCTTCGCGCTCACCATGTCCCTGAACGGCGGCTCCACCCAGCTGAGCGCCGACGTGAAGGGGAGCTGGGCGCTGACGGGAAACGGCTTTTCGCTCAGCACTGGAGTGCCGCAGGGCACGCTCGCCGTCTCCGGCAGCTTCCAGGGCGACGACGCGAGCGGGGCCTGGGAGATCGCGCAGGCGGGCAACGGTCTCTGGACGGCGCGACGCGGAGGTACGCCGGCCCAGGACTCGGTGGCGACCCCGACCGCGACCGTCGTGGAAGAGGGCCGCTCGTTCACGAAGCTGGCGCTCGCCTCCAGCACCGCCGACGCGGAGATCCGCTACACGCTCGATGGCAAGTCGCCCCTGGCCGAGGGGAAGACCTACTCCGCGCCGCTGGTGGTCTCGCGCACGCTCACGCTGAAGGCCGTGGCGAGCCTCGCCGGCCGGGACTCGGAGGTCCTCTCGGTGGACTACGCGTTCACGGGCGCAGACGCTCCGCTCACGGCCCCCCAGTATGCGAAGTCGCTGGGAACCGCCGAGGACGACGATGCAGGACGACCGTGGCCGCTCGATTCGGGCTTCGTGCTCGAGTACGGCGGTCGCCTCACGCGGCTGCGCGCCGACGGGTCGGTCGAGTCCGTGGTGGAAGCGACCCCTCCGCTCGACCCCGACGGCCGCTGCAGGCAGTGCCGCTACTTCCTCAAGCCCGCCGCCGATGGGTCGTTCGACCTCGCGACCTTCGAGTGGGACGAGGGGAAGCTCGCCCTCACGCGCGTGGACAAGTCCCGGAAGGTGGTCTTCGGCAAGCAGTACGACCTGGCGCGCCCGGACAAGCTCTACAACACCGAGCACCGCGTGGACGCGCTGCTGCGGCTCGCGGACCAGTCCACTGCGTTCGCCTTCGCCCACGAGGGCAAGGTCGGGCTGCTCACCATCGACACGGCGGGCTCCCCGGTGTCGTTCCGGCTCTACGGATCCGGGGAAGAGAGCGAGGCCATCGAGTCAGTGCTGGGCGTGCAGCGCAGCGGGACGGGGCTCGTCCTCGTCGCGGAGTACCGCAAGACGGCCCTGGCCGATCCCCGGTCGTACCTGCTGCTCGCCCTGGATGCCGCGGGAGCCATCTCCTGGGCGCGGCGCCTGGACACCGGTCTCGCCGACAACTGGAACTTCCACACCCACGCCGACTGGTCCGAGGGCAACGACGGCAGCGCGCGGCTCGCGTTGTCGCAGACCAACACCCCGACCGACGGTGGCCGTGTCCTCGTCTACCGGTTCGACGCGGCGCACGCCTGCACCGGGGCCTGGAAGCACAAGGGGTTCGCCGAGCCGTTTGCGGCGTCGACCGCCGACGGCGGCCTGCTGATCGGCGGCTCGCTGGGCCTGTCCGACCCGCCCTACGGCGAGCTCACCGTCGCCCGACTCGACGCCGGCCAGAAGCTGCTCTGGTCCAAGAGCTACGGCGGCCTCTGGCGCGAGACCTTCGCTGGCATCCTCCCGCTCGCCTCGGGAGGCGCGCTCGTCTCGGGAAGCACCTGGTCCTTCGGCGCCGGCAAGAGGGACACCTGGCTGCTCCGGCTCGACGAGGCGGGCTCACTCGCGGCCGAGAACCCCGCGCTCGCGCTGGGCCGGTCGCTCCAGTCCGAGGTGGTGACGCTGCCGACGCCCGCCCTGGTCACGGCGACGCCTGCAGCAGAGTCGCGCACGGTGACCGTCACCAACGCCTCGGCGGTCACCGACGCCAACCTCACCCTCAAGGACCTGCCCGCGCCGCTCGGAAGCGTGCAGTACCCCTGAGTCCGCCGGGCCGGGGTGCGCGTCCGGCACGTCCTTCGGTATGCTCGCCGCTCTCTCAAGGAGGACGTCGATGACCGAACGCGTGCTGATCACCGCGGTGGGCGAGGACAAGCCGGGCCTGGTGGCGGCCGTCTCGGGGTTCGTCTCCCGGGCCGGGTGCAACATCGAGGACAGCCGCATGGCCATCCTCGGCGGCGAGTTCGCCATGCTCCTGCTGGTGGCGGGCGAGAAGGCCCCGCTGGACAAGCTGGTCTCCGGCCTGGACGGCGTCGGCCGCGAGGTGGGGCTCACCGTCACGGTCCGCCGCACGACCCCGCGGCAGGCCTCGGGCGTCCCCTACGAACTCACCGCCTACGCCATGGACCACCCGGGCATCGTGCAGCGGGTCACCGAGTTCCTGGCCGGTCGCAAGGTCAACATCCGCGCGCTGGAGACCCGGGTGACCTACGCCGCGCACACCGGCCAGCCGCTGTTCTCGCTGCACGCGCAGATCGACGTCCCCGGCGGCGAGAGCATCGCCGCGCTGCGCAAGGGGCTGGGCGAGCTGGGCCTCGCGGAGAACATCGACCTCGAGCTGCACCCGGCGAAGTGACGCCGGCCGGGGCCTCGGCCCGTCGCCGAGGTGAGCGCGCTGTTGCCTCGGATCTCGAACCTGGGCATCCTGCGCGCCCATGGAACCCGGCCAGATCCCCGAGGCGGTGCTCGCGCGCTGGAGCGACCTTGCGGGGCGCCCGTACCGCCGCTTCGGCACGGGGCTCATCAACCAGACCTTCCTGGTCGACGGCCGCCAGGGCCAGGTGGTGCTGCAGCGGCTGCACCCGGTCTTCGCCGGCACCGTGAACGAGGACATCGAGGCGGTCACCGCCCACCTGGAGCGCAAGGGGCTCACCACGCCCCGGCCGGTGCGCTGCGACGACGGCGCGCTCTGGGTGCAGGACGAGCGACCCTGGCGCGCGCTCACCTGCATCGCGGGCCAGAGCTTCGACCGCGTCCCCTCGCCTGCGCTCGCGCGCGAGGCGGGGCGCCAGGTGGCGGCCTTCCACGTCGCGGTGGCGGACCTCCAGCACGACTACCGCCACGTCCGGGTCGGCGTCCACGACACCCCCCGCCACCTGGCCCGGCTCTCGGAGGCGCTCGCGCGCCACGCGGGCCACCGCCTCTTCGCCCAGGTGGAGCCGCTCGCGCGGGAGCTGCTCGCCGCGGCCGCGGCGCTCCCCGACCTGTCCCGCCTCCCGCTGCGCCACACCCACGGCGACCTGAAGATCTCCAACCTGCTCTTCTCCGGCGGCCGCGCGGTGTGCCTCATCGACCTGGACACGCTGGGCCGCATGATCTGGCCCTTCGAGCTGGGCGACGCGATGCGCTCCTGGTGCAACCCCAACGGCGAGGACGTGCGCGACGCGACCATCGACCGGGCGGTGTTCGCCGAGGCGCTGGGGGGCTACGGCGAGGTGGCCAGGCCCGCGGGGCTGCTCTCCCGCGAGGAGGGGCTCGCGCTGGTCGACGGCCTCTCCACCATCTGTCTCGAGCTGGCGGCGCGCTTCCTGGCCGACGCCCTCGACGAGAGCTACTTCGGCTGGGACCCGGCGCGCTTTCTGGGACGGGGGGAGCACAACCTCCTGCGCGCGCGCGGGCAGTGGGCCCTGCACCGCTCGGTCGAGCAGGCGCGGGGCGAGCTGGAGGCGCTGGCCTGCGCCTCGCTCGGCGTCCAGTAGCCGGACGCACCTTGCGCGAGACGCCGCCCCACGGCTCTCATGCGGCATGGCCGACATCGCGTTCCTGAGCGTCCCCTGTCCCGCCTGCGGTCAGAAGCTCGCTCCCCCGCTCCCGGAATCCTGCCCGGCGTGTGGCCACCGCCTGGCCGCCGCCTCCCCAGGGGTCCCCGCGGGCGTGGTTCCCCTCCGCGGGCCTCGCCTGGGGCGGCACCCTGACGGCGAGCCCTTCGAGTTCGAGCTCAAGGGCACCATCACCGCCGGGTGCCAGCCGACCTGCTGGCCCAGGACGCGGTGCGCCACGCCGTCCGCTTCCATGCGGCGCTGGGCCGGGCGGCGTTCCAGCGCGACGTGGTGGCGCTGCTCGTCGAGGCGGTGGAGGCGGTCCTGCATCCCCATCTCTTCGGGCTCCACCTGCTGGAGGCCGGGAGCACGTCGGTCCTGGGGCGCGCCAGCCACGTCGGAGACGACGACCTGAGGGCCGCCGAGGCCGCGGTGCAGACCGTCCTCGCGTCGGGGGCGCCGGTGTACGCGGACGACTTCGAGCTGGGCGAACAGGGCCCCTCGTCGCTCCTGCTCGCCGACGTCCGCACCCTCCTCGCGGTGCCGCTCCTCGCGCGCGGGCGCCCGAAAGGAGTCGTGTACTGCATGCGGATCGGCGCGCGCTACTCCATGCTCCACCGCGTCCTGCTGAGGGAATCGCGGCTCACACGGCGAGCGCCCTCGAGTCCTGACCCGTGGCCGGCCGCGCCGCGGGTGACGCTGGTACTCTCCGGCGGACTCGCGACGGAGGACGCCTTGCCCGCAGCCACGCACAGCCGCGACGCCGCCGCAGTGCAGTCGATGTTCCGGGTCCGGGTGGCCGAGTCGCCCCCGGGTGAGGACGGCCTGCGTCGGGTCTGGCACCAGGGAGGAGAGGGCGCCGACCTCACCACGCTGGTCGACCCCCAGGGCCGCGTCGCGAGGATGGAGTTCACGCTCTTCGAGACCCACGTGGTGTGGACCGCCGAGGGCGGCTTCAGCACCGGGACCGTCGACGCCGACAAGGCCGCGGGCGGCATCAAGGGCTCCGAGGTCGTCCGGCGCGATCCCGAGGTGAACCGGGCCACCATCGAGCGCATGCACGCTGCGCTCGCGGGCTACTCGGGGCAGGACCGCTACCTGCTGCACCTGAAGACGCTGATCGGGCGCCTCCGCGAGGGGCTCACGTCCTTCAGCGACGAGGCGGTGACCTCGGTGACCGAGCGCAAGCGCCCCAGCGACGCGAGGCCGCAGCCAGCGCAGAAGAGCTGGGTGGGCTTCCTCGCGCTAGGGGTCGGAGTGGGGCTCGCGGTGGTGGCCGCGGCGGTTCCTGCTCCTGCGCTGACTCAGCCGGCCAGGAGGTGCAGCACCTGGTCGGGCTCGACCGGCTTCACCAGCTGCACCGCGCGGCCGGAGTCGGCGAGCGCCGAGGCGAGACCCGGCTGGCAGGAGACGGTGACCAGCCGGGTCCGCGGGCTGATCTCCTCGATCTCGGAGAGCAGGTCCTCGCCTCGCTCGGCGGTCATGTACTGGTTCACCAGCGCCAGGGCGACCTGGCCGGTGCGCAGGTGCGCCAGCGCCTCGTCCCGGCTCCCGGCCTCGAGCACGTCCATGCCCTCCAGGCGCAGCCCGATGGCCAGGGCGCGGCGGAAAGGGACGTCGTCGTCTACCAGGAGGATCCGCAGCCGTCTTGAGCGAGCAGGGTCGGGCATGGCGCGGACACGGCTGTCCTCGGGCCGGACTCGACCTCTGGACAAAGAAAATGCGAAGTGCAGCAGCATGCTGAAGCGGCGGGGGGGGGACCGGCTTCAACCTCGCACACTGCACTTCGCATCGGAGGGTGGTTGCATCCTCCGGGCCAGGGGGCTCACCTGTGCAAGTTCTTGGAATTCCTATGACCGTGTTGCTCGAGGCCTTTCAGTTCTGGCGGAGGCCTTTCGCCACTGCAATGCGGGGTAGGAGAAGCGAGGCACCTCCCTGACCGGGAAAGCCCCGGGGCGGGAGGTGCCATGGAAGACCGGGCTATGGGTTCCCGTTGGGCGCCGGCAGCACCCCGCCCTCGGGCGGGATGGCCTGATGCTTGTCGAGGCCCTGCTTTTCCTTCAGGTCCGGGAGCTTGGCCTTCGCGACCTCGGTACCGCGCCGGTGGATGACCAGGACCCGGCGGGCGCTGAAGTCCTGGTCCTCGCGGGCGACGATGACCACCGCGTTGTTGCCGGGCTTGAGCGGGACCTCGGCATTGAACTTGATCGGCGCTCCCGGCTCGCGTGCGGCCTCGAAGAACACCTTCTGCTCGTTGACGAAGATGTAGAGGTCGCGCAGGCCGGCCTTGTCCACCGCGCTCCCGGAGAGCTGCAGCTTCTCGGCGTCGGTCACCACCCCGCCCTGCGAGGTGTCCAGCGAGACCTGGATCTTCGGCTCGGTGCGGACCTCGACGGTCTCGAACGCGGGAGCCTTCACGTCGGCGGCGCGGCCTTCCTTCACCGCCTTGGCGGAGACGAAGCCGAAGCGGTTGCCCAGCTGCACGCGGTAGAGGTCGCCGACGCGGGCCTCGGCCAGCAGGGCCTGGCCCTTCTTCAGCATCGCCACCACCGGGCTCGCCTCGCTCGCCGCGGCGTAGACCGGCACGTCACCGGCCATCGCGCGGACCGACGCGTTGAGCGCCTTGGCGCCCTCGCGGTGTCCGCTGCCCACCGGCAGCGCGATCTTCTCGGTGATGAACTCCTCGGTGGCCTCGTCGCCCAGGGTGAGCTGCAGCGGCGCCGACTGGTTCTTGAAGCTCGGCTTCACGTCGAACTCGAAGCTGAGCATCTTGGTCTGGCCCGGGAGCACCTCGCCCTGCTTGGAGCGCCCCTTGGAGAGCGAGAGGTGCTCGTCGCCCTTGTTCTTCAGCGAGCCGAGCAGGTCGTGCACCTTGCCCACGCCCACGTTCTTCACCTCCACCACCAGCTCCACCGTCTCGCCGGGCTGGGCCATGCCGTCGCCGTTGCAGCCCTCGCAGCGGTCGAGGATCTGCCAGCTGTACGCGAAGAGCGGCCGGGGCAGCTCCACCAGGTTCACCTCGCCCTTGAGCTCCTCCAGGCGCGTCCCGGCGTCGTCGAAGAACTTCAGCGTCACCGCGTCGCGCCGGCTCACCATCTCCTTGGGGAACTTCACGTTGACCGTCCAGCTGCGCTTCTCGCCCGGGGCCAGCGCCCCGAAGAGGAACTCGCGGCGGTCGAGGTAGCCGTTCTCGCTCTCCGACCAGGCGCGCAGGCGGTGCAGCGTCTCCGTCCCCGCGTTCTCCACGGTCACCGTCCACGCCAGCGTCTCGCCGGCCACAGTCTTCTGCGAGCCGGTGGGCTTCATGTCGTAGATCAGCTTGGGCGCCGCGGCGGGCTTGCCGCTGCCGGGGGTCCAGTCCAGCCCCAGCGCCTCGATGGCCTTGTCGGTCCGCGCGATCTCGTCGTTGCGGCGGGAGGCCACGAACGGCTTCAGCCCCTGCAGCATCTGGTCGCGGGCAGGGTACGGCAGCGCCAGCACCAGGTCCCGCCCGAAGCGGATCTGGTAGTCCTCCACGATCTCGTCGGTGTCCGGGTCCTGGCCCTCTAGGTCCTCCACCTCGAAGTCCTCGCGGTCCGGCTTCTTCTTGTCCTCGGGCTTGGCCTCCTTGGGCTGCGGCTCGTCGCGCAGGAAGCGCAGCTCCTCGAGCGGCTTCTCCTTGGGGGCGATCTCCTCGCGCTTGGTGGCCACCTTGTCGGAGTTGGGGTTGCCGAAGTGCCCGGTGAGGTCGGCCTCGCCCATGGTCTTCTTGGGCGCGAACACGTCCACCCGGTCCTTGGCCACGCGCGACGGCACCAGCTCGATGTCCGGGGTGATGCCCACCTCCTGGATGGAGACGTCGCCGGGGGTCAGGTACTGGGCGATGGTCAGCTTGAGCGCGCTCTCGTCGGGGAAGTCGTAGAGCACCTGCACGCTGCCCTTGCCGAAGGACTGGCGGCCCACCACCACCGCGCGGTTCAGGTTCTTCAGCGCGCCCGCAACGATCTCCGAGGCCGAGGCCGAGCCGGAGTTCACCAGCACCACCAGCGGGACCTGGGTGTCGGCCTCGTCGGCGTGCGCCTTCTTCACCTCGCGGACCTTGTCCGACCAGCCCACGGTGGTGACGATGGTGCCCTCGGAGACGAACGCGTCCGAGACCTGGATGGCCTGCTCGAGCAGGCCGCCGGGGTTGCCGCGCAGGTCCAGCACCAGGCCGCGCAGGTTCTTCAGGCCGTCCTTCGCCGCCGCCTCGCTGCGCAGCCGGCGCAGCTCCGCCTGTAGGTCGCGCGCGGTGTTGCCCTGGAAGCCCTTGAGCTTGATGTAGCCCACGCCCTTGTCCAGCAGCTTGCCGGAGACCGACTCCACGTTGATGACCGCGCGGGTCAGGGTCATGGGCTTGGGGGCCTGCCAGCCGCTGCGGTTGAGGGTGAGCACCACGTCGCTGCCGGGCTTGCCGCGCAGCCGCTCCACCGCCTCGTTGAGATCCATGTTCACCGTGGACTCGGGCCCGATGCGCTGGATGACGTCCTTGCTCTTGATGCCCGCGCGCTGGGCCGGCGTGCCCTTGAGCACGCGGACCACGGTGAGGTTGCCCTCCTTCATCTGGATGATGAAGCCCAGGCCGCCGAACTCGCCCTTGGTCTGCAGCTTCATCTCCTTGAAGTACTCGGGCTTCAAGAGGATGGAGTGCGGGTCCAGCGTCGTGAGCATGCCGTTCACCGCGGCGTACTCGATGTCGCGGGTGTCCTCGCGGCTGCCGGTGGAGAGGTTCTTGTGGACGAAGTCGAAGATCTCCTTGAGCGCGAAGCTCATGCGCCAGAAGGAGTCCACGCCGGTGACGTCGAACTCCTTGGAGACCTTGTTCACCGTGACCTTGATCTTCGGGGACTTCTCGTCGCCCTCGACCATGATCTCCGCGACCTGGCGCTCGACGTTGTCGAGCGCGGCGACCAGCATCTTGCGGGCCTGGATGCGCTTGGGGTCGTAGTAGTTGTCTTTGATGAGCAGCACCACGCGATTGAAGATCCGCAGGGCCGAGAGGTCGTGCGTGAGCCGGTCCTTGTCCTTCTCCTTGCGGAGCTGGTCCGACTCCGCGGCGAACACCGCCGAGCTGATCGACACGGGCAGCCGGTCGGAGGCCACGAGGCCCCAGACGGCCAGGAGCGCGACGAGGACGGTGGAGCGGACGACGACTGCGGAACGGACGGGACGGGACACTTGGGGACCGCTTTCATCGAGGCTGCAGACGGCGACGAGCCGTCTGCAGGCGACAGGACCTCATCCGGGCGCCTGGAAACTTTCCAGGGCCAGTGGGTTGCATCGTGGATCCAGCCTTTCCCGGAAGAAGTCGTGGCGCATCTTAATTCCCGACCCTGGACCCTTCAAGGCAGCGGACCCAGTTGAGTTCGCAGGTTTTTTCCGGCCGCGCCTCTCAACACACAGCCCACCGGTTCGATGCCCCAGCCCCCCTTCCTGTTGCCCCGGCCGAAGGTGCGTCCCTGCGAGAACGTCTGACGGGCGAACCGGGTCTGGCATGCAGGTTGGGAACGACAGGTCCTCGAACCCCTCGCTCCCGGGCGTCCAGACTCAACCCCGGCTGTCGGACCGCTGGCTGGCGGGGGGATCCGCCCTCGATTAGACTCCGCGCCCATGCTCACTCTGCGCGAAATCCAGTCAGGCAAGCAGCACAACGTCACCGCCGACGGCGTCACCATGGGCCGGGAGGGCGGCGAAGCGGAGATCCTCATCCGCAACGCCGCGGTCTCCAAGCTCCACGCCCGCATCTACCTCAAGAACGGCGGCTGGTGGCTCGAGGACCTGCGCTCCGCGAACGGCACCTTCGTCGGCGCCGAGCGCCTCAGCGCGCCAGTCCAGCTCGAGGTCGGGTTCGCCTTCGCGCTCGCCGGAGTGAAGTTCGAGGTCGAGGCCATCGAGGACGAGGGCGGCGCTGCGGCCGAGGAGAGCGAGGACGCGGAGGACGGCGCCAGCGCCACGGTGAAGCCGAACGTCCCGGCTC
>CAZAIE010000163.1:0-3517 GCA_964485035.1 uncultured Myxococcaceae bacterium
GGCCATGCGGCATGGCGTACCACGGGGGGAGCCCGCGTTGAAACCGGCCGCGAGCGCGTGCTACACCGCTGGGCCATGGACACCGCCATCCTCAAGAAGATCCCGCTGTTCGAAGGGCTCAACTCCCCGCAGCTCGAGAAGGTCGCGGCCATCACCTCCGAGCGCATCGTCGAGGTGGGCGAGAAGATCTTCAAGGAAGGCGAGGTCGGGTCCGACTTCTTCATCATCCTCGAGGGCCGGGTCCGCATCTCCAAGCACGTGCCCGGCATCGGCGAGGAGGCGCTCACCATCCTCGAGCCCGGCGCGTACTTCGGCGAGATGGCCCTGGTGGACGACACCCCGCGCTCCGCCGATGCCATCGCGCACTCCCGCTGCAAGCTGCGGGCGATCAAGCGCGACGAGCTGGACGGGCTGATGTTCACCGACAAGGACATCGCCTACACCCTGCTCTGGACCTTCGTGCGTACGCTCGCGGTCCGCCTGCGCGAGACCAACGACAAGATCAAGGCGTTCTTCGCCATGTCCGCGCGGTTCTGAGCGTCAGGCGGGCTGATACACCCAGTCGTTTCGCCTCTGGCCGTTCGTGCGAGATACAACCGTACTGGCCGGTCGAGTTCTGCATGAACACGTGCCGTTCGCCCCAGACGGCGGCTCAGCGACGGCGACGGAGTGGGACGAGCACCAGGAACGCCGCGGCGAGCGCCGTCGCCAGCGGACCTCCGTGCGAGCACCCGCAGCCTCCCAGGTCGTAGCGCGGCGGGAGCAGGCTCGCGTCTGTCACCGCAGCGTCCGGCCCCGCGTCGGCCGGGGTCGGGCCGGAATCGACGCCTGCATCGGCGAGAGCCTCGGCGTCAGGGGGCGTTTCAGCGTCGGCCAGGGCTGCGTCGGGAACGGCCGCGTCGGCCAGCGTCGCATCCGGAGGCGTGCTCGCGTCCTCGCCGGGCACGCTCGAATCGGGGTCTGGCTGCTCTGCATCCGAAGGCTCCGCGGCGTCGAGTGCGGGCTGTGCGGCGTCGGGTCCAGGGACTGCAGCGTCCTCGCCGGGCTGGGCAGCGTCGGGGCCGGGAAGGTCTGCGTCGAAGGGCATGCCCGCGTCGGGTGGCGCCGACGGCACGGCTTCGTAGGCGCCGATGTCCACCGCCGCTCCGAGCGGCCGGGTGGTTCCGTCGAGGTCCACCAGGGGAGCGTTCGCCGAGGTCCCGTGGTCGATGGCCGGGCTGCCCGCTGCGAGGTGGTAGTCCCCTGCGCCCGAGTCCACGAACATGCCGGTGACCGTGCCTGCGAGGGAGTGCGCGTCGAGGTTGCGCGCGGCGCGCCAGCCCGCCAGGTCCCGCAGCGAGAGACCGTCCAGGAAGGAGTCGGTGAGCAGGTTGTGGTCCGAGGTCGAGGGTGGGTTCATCGTCGTGATCACCGCGATGCTGGGGCCGTTCTCGTGCAGGAGGATGGAGTTCAGGAGCCGGGTGTTGACGTTGCCGCCGAACCGCAGCGCGGGGCCCGCGCCGTCGGGCTGGACCACTGTGTTGTTCACCAGCAGCGCGTCGACGGACAGGTCGTGCACGTCGATGCCGTAGCCCTGCACGGTCCCGACCACGAGGTTGTTGCGGACTACGGCCCGCTCGCTGCTGGAGACGTCAAGGCCGGCGGAGAAGTCGGCGCCGACCGTACAGCCCGCCACCTGGTTGCGCTCCACCACCGCGGCCACCGTGTGGAGCTCGAGGGAGCTGCCGATCTGGATGCCCGACTGCTGCGCAGCGCTGATCACGCAACCACGGACGGTGGTCCGGGTGGTCTCCTGCAGGCGGATGCCGTGTCGGCCGGCGTCTTCCGAGACCAGCCGGTGCAGGAGCGCGTCGGCGCCGCGGACGAGGTGCAGGTTGGACTCCTTGAGCACGTCCTTCTTCCCGTTGCCGTCCAGGGTGACGTCCTCGACCGTGAGCCGGTCGCAGTCGGTGGCGAGCAGCCCCGCGTCGCCACAGTCGGAGATGGTGAGTCCCGAGAGGAACAGGTCGTTGCACCCGCTGAGCTCGACCCCGGTGCCGCTCGGCCGGCTGACCACCGCGCCCCCGGCGCCGAGGATGCGCAGGTTGTGCTTCTGGGAGAGCGAGAGGCCGTCGTAGCTGCCGGCGGCGACGTGGAGCGTGTCGCCGTTCTGGGCCGCGTCCGCGGCCTTCTGCAGGGTGCGCCACGGCGAGGCGGCTGAGGTGCCAGTGTTGTTGTCCTTGCCCGACCCGGACACGTACCAGTCCGCAGCCTGGGCGAGGGCTGGGAAGAGGAGGAGGAGGACGACGAGCGCGGCAGCGCGCATGGGACTCACCTCTTGGCGCCTTCCTGCACCTCGTCGTCGAGGTCCGCGGGGCGGACGCGGTCGAGGTAGCGCAGGAGCAGGTAGTTCGCGGCGGCGATGACCAGCATCAGGCCCAGGAAGGCGGGGTAGGAGACCTTCCAGTTCTCGGCCCCGCCGGTGATGGTGCTCCACTCCGACATCCCGCCGATGCCGGCGAGCAGGGTCAGGGGCATGAAGATGGTCGTGATGTAGGTCAGCCGCCTCACCACCGCGTTGGTCTGGTTGGCGGCGCGGGTCATGCGGTTGTTGAGCATGGAGAGGTACATCTCCATGAGGTTGGAGACCATCTCCCGGCAGATCTCCACGCTCTCGAAGAAGCGCACCAGGTGGTCGGAGATGTCGCGGAAGTTGTAGATGCACTTCTCGCTGACGAAGGGCGAGTCGCGCCGGCAGATCTTCACCAGCACCTCCCGCTCGTGGACCAGGCTCTTGCGCACTGCCAGCAGGCGGCGCCGCAGCTTGAGCATCTCCTCGGGCCGGAAGTGCAGCACGTCCTCGAGGATGGCCTCCTCCGCCGCGCTCAGCTCCTCCTGCATGGTCTCGATGACCGCGAACTTGCGGTCGACGATGAGGTCCATGAGCTGGTGGGCGAGGTAGTCGGGCCCGCGCTTGATCTCGGGGAGGTTCGCCTTCACCACCTCCTCGAGACGCGCGTCGAAGAAGCGGGCGTCGCCGCGGTGGGAGGTGACCAGGAAGTTCTTCCCCAGGCAGAAGTCGAACTCCTGGATGGAGAGGGTGTGGTCCGCGTACCGGTACCCGTTGAGCAGCACGAAGGTGTAGGTCGGGAAGTTCTCGACCTTGGGGATCTGGTCCTCGTCCAGCGCGTCCTCGATGGACAGCGGGTCGAGCGCCAGCGGCTCGGCGAGCACGTTGAGGTCCTCGCGGGAGGGGTTGCAGAAGTCGAACCAGACGTACTCGTCCTTCTTCATCGCGGCGAGGCACTCCGCGGAGCCCGGGAGGCGGGTGAGCTTCCCGCGGCTGAACGAGTAGAACCGGTGGTCGGCCTTGTTGTCGGGCATGGTGTCCTCGGACTTCAGCGCGCCCAGCGCGGAGCCCGTGCTCCCAGGAGCAGGTCGGGCAGCTCGGCGACGGAGTGCAGGCGCAGGTCGGGGGCGTGCTCGCCGTCTGCGACGCGGCGCGGGTCGTCGACCAGGCAGGTGTGGAGCCCCACTC
>CAZAIE010000163.1:3527-10252 GCA_964485035.1 uncultured Myxococcaceae bacterium
GAGACTTTCCAGTTCTCCCAGGTGCGCGGTTACCGCACCGGCGGCACCATCCACGTCGTCGTGGGCGTCGTTGCCGACGTGGAGCGCCTCCTCGGGCCGGACGTTCGCGGCAGCGAGCGCGCGCTCGAAGATGCCCCGGCCGGGCTTGCGCTCGCCCACGTCGGAGCTGATGAGCAGCGGGTCGAACCACGCCGGGTCGAGGCCCGCGAGCCGCAGCTCGGGGAGCGTGAAGAGCCGCTGGGCGTTGGAGATGAGCCCCACCCGGAAGCGCGCGCGCAGGCTCGCCGCCGCCTCGCGCGCCCCGGGGATGGTCGCGAACTCCCGCCGCGAGGCGGTGCGGAACGCCTCCGCGAGCTCGGCGACCTCGCCGGGTGTGGGCTCTGCCTGCCGCAGCCCCCGAAGGTGTGCCAGCGCCACCGGGGCGATGTCCGGCTCGGCGTGCAGCACCGGCGGCGGTCGGATCTCCCGGAGCGCCGCGGCGAAGGGGCGCTCCCTCTCGCGGCGGGCGGCGTCGCGCCCCCAGCGCCTCTCCACCCAGCGGGCGAAGGACTCGGTGGTCTCGGGCGCCGTCTCGTCGGTGAGGATGGTGACCAGGGTCCCGTAGAGGTCGAAGAAGACGGCGCGGAGCATGGGGACGCACCCTAGCGCGCAGGGGCAGGCGGCGCGAGCCGGGCGTTGTGCGGTGCGGTGCCAGGGTCGCCAGGAGTCGCCACCGCAGCTATGGGCGGCGAGGTGGTCCGCGATGTTGCAATGCGGCAAAAACCTGATCTAGGGTGCGCCTCTTCAAGGGAGGAGCCATGCCGCTGGTCAAGCACAACGAGCTGTCTTTCCCCGTCCCCGCAGAGTGGGCCGACGCGACCCAGCCGATGGCGCTGGGGCCCGTGGACGGCAACTACCGGCCGTCGTTCGTGGTCAGCAGCGAGCGGGCGCGCCCGGGGGAGGCCGCTGCGGGTTTCGCCGCCCGGCACCTGCCCTTCCTCAAGGGCACCCTCGACGGCTACACGCTGGTGAAGGAGGGGGCGGCGACGTTCGGGGCCAACGCCGGGTTCCTGCGCGAGCACTCCTTCAGCCTCAACGGGGAGCGGCTGGCGCAGCTCCAGCTCTACCTGGTGGTGGGGGCCGGAGCGTACGTCGCCACCTTTACCGAGAAGGCGGCCCGGTTGCCCGCAGTCCGCCGCACCGCCGAGCAGATCTTCGAGAAGCTCCAGGTCGCAGTCGCGCCCGCAGGGAAGGGCGACGTCTTCGGCTGAGAGGAGATCCACCCGAAGCAGAGCAAACCAAGAGGAGGGAACCATGCCGTCCGTCGTCACGCTGCCCACCGTCAATGCCGCGAACTTCAAGTTCGTCCCCAGCCCCATGCAGTTCTGGCAGGGCTACATGTCCTCGGCTTCGCTCGCCGGGGCGTACAGCGGCTTCAACCCGCTCCTGATGCACAACGCCGGGATGTGGGGCGGCTTCTGCGCGATGTGGTCGCCGGTCAACAAGTAGGCCGGTTCGCAGCACCAGCTCCGAGGGGCGTCGACCGGAAACCCGGCTCGGCGCCCCTCGCGCGTTGCGGGAAAGGGTTTGCCGCGCCGGTGGGGCCCCTCTAAGCTTTCGGGGTTGGTCGGACCAGTTCACTCGTCTGTGGAAGAGAGGCAACGCGCATGCGCAAAGCGATAGCCATGATCTTCGCGGGTGGCAGGGTGGAGGAGCTGTCCGTCCTCACCGAGCGCCGCCCGAAGTCCGCCGTCGTCTTCGGCGGGGTTTACCGCAGCATCGACTTCTCCCTCACCAACCTCACCAAGGCCGGCGTGGGCAACGTCGGCATCCTCACCCAGTTCCGCCCCTCCTCGCTGATGGACCACGTGGACAACGGGTTCGTCTGGGACTTCGTGGGGACCTCGCGCGGCGTGCGCTTCCTCCCGCCCTACCTGGGCGCCGAGGGCGGCAGCGAGTGGTACCGCGGCCCGGCCGACGCGCTGTACCAGAACATCGACTTCATCGAGCGCGCGGCGGTGGACGACGTGCTCGCGGTCTCGGCCGACCACGTCTACTCCATGGACTACGGGCAGCTGCTGCACTTCCACCAGGAGAAGGGCGCGGACCTGACCATGGCCTTCGTGGCCCGGGACGACGCGCACCGGTTCGGCGTGGGAGAGCTGAACGCCGCCGGGCAGATCATGAACTTCACCGAGAAGCCCGAGTACCCGCGCACCAACCTCTGCTCGATGTCGGTGTACGCCTTCCGCCGCGACGTGCTGGTGGAGGAGCTGCGCCGCTCGGTGAAGGGCTCCGACGGGGCCCCCACCTTCCAGATCCACGAGGTGCTGCGCCGCATGATGTCCCACCGCCGCGCCTACGGGTACATCCACCACGGCGGCTGGGAGTACACCCGCACCCTCGACGAGTACGTGGCCTTCCACCGCGACCTGCTTGGGCCCAAGCCGAAGATCGACCTGGCGGCGTGGGAGGTGCGCTCGAACATGATGACCCGGCGGACCTTCCCGCCGCCGCCCACCCGCTTCGTGCCCGGCTCGCAGGTGGAGGACTCCATCATCCCCGCCGGCTGCGTGATCGAAGGAACGGTGAAGGGCAGTGTGCTCTCGCCCGGTGTGCGCGTGGGCAAGGGCGCGGTGGTCACCGACTGCGTGCTCTGGGAAGACGTGGTGGTTGCCGACGGGGCGAAGCTCACCGGCGTGGTCTCGGACAAGCGCGTCCACTTCGGCAAGAACGCGCAGCTCGGCCTGGGGGCGCCCGCGAAGTGCGAGGAGATGCCCGCCTCGCTCACCTGCGGCGCCACCATCGTCGGCATGGACGCGCGCATCCCCGCCGGGGCGCGGGTCGGCAAGAACTGCATCATCCATCCGGAGGCGCAGGAGTCGGACTTCCCCGCGGAGGTCGCCTCGGGCAAGAGCGTCAAGGCCGCTGGTCGCAAGGAGGTGGCGCGATGAAGGTCTGCTTCGTGACCCGCGAGTACCCGCCCAACGTCTACGGCGGCGCCGGCGTGCATATCAAGAACCTGTCCCGGGAGCTGGCCCAGGTCATGGATGTGGAGGTCCGCTGCTTCGGTGACCAGGACGTCACCGACGGGCGGCTGCGCGTGAAGGGCTACCAGGCCTGGCCACGCATGTGGGAGGGCGAGGAGAAGAAGTTCAACTCCACCCTCGGCACCTTCTCCACGGACATGTCCATCGTCCGCGACACCATCGACGCCGACCTCGTCCACGGGCACACTTGGTACGCGGCCATGGCTGGCTTCATGGGGAAGATGCTCTACGGCATCCCCTTCGTCTCCACCGTGCACTCGCTGGAGCCGCTGCGGCCGTGGAAGGAGGAGCAGCTGGGCCGCTCCTACCACCTCACCGCGTGGATCGAGAAGGTGGCGCTGGAGGCCGCGGACCGGGTGATCGCCGTCTCGACCCAGTCCAAGGGCGAGATCCTCGCGAACTTCCCCATCCCCGAGGAGCGCATCCGCGTCATCCACAACGGCATCGACCTGAAGGTGTGGAAGCACTCGCAGGCGGTGGCCACGCGCAAGGCCTTCGGCATCGACGGCGACTACATCCTCTTCGTGGGCCGCACCAGCCGGCAGAAGGGCATGGTGCACCTGCTCGAGGCGATGAAGTACGTCGACCCCGGCGTGCGCCTGGTCTGCTGCACCAGCGCCCCCGACACCAAGGAGATCGAAGAGGAGATCGCCGCGAAGGTGAAGGAGACCCCGCGCTGCCTGTGGATCAACACGTTGTTGCGCGAGGAGCAGTACATCGAGCTGTACTCGAACTGCGTGAGCTTCGCGTGCCCCTCGGTGTACGAGCCGTTCGGCATCATCAACCTCGAGGCCATGGCCTGCGAGCGCCCGGTGGTGGCGAGCGCGGTGGGCGGCATCCCCGAGGTGGTGGTGCCGGAGAAGACCGGCTTCCTGGTCCCGCCGGGCGACGCCAAGGCGCTGGCCGACGCGCTCAACCGCGTGCTGAGGAACCGCGACATGGCGCGCCAGTTCGGGCTCGCGGGCCGCAAGCGCGTGGAGGACCACTTCAGCTGGACCTCCATCGCTGCGAAGACCAAGACCATGTACGAGGAGCTGCTCGCCGAGCGGGCGGCGAAGAAGTAAGGCCTCGACGCAGGCCCTGAGGAACACGGCCCGGGACCACGCGTGGTGGTCCCGGGCCGCTCCCGAGGTGGCGATGCCCACGGCCGAGATCGTCCCTGAAGGGTTTGCAGAGTCCTCCATCCGCGTCGTTCGCGGCACGCGGGTGATGCTCGACCGGGATCTGGCAGGGCTGTATGGCGTCGAGGTGCGCGTGCTGAACCAGGCGGTGACGAGAAACCTCGCCCGGTTCCCCCCGGACTTCGTGTTTCGGCTGACCCGGCCCGAACTCGCCGACTTGAGATCACAGAACGTGATCCCAAGTGGAGGCTGGGGCGGGCGGCGCAGTGCACCCTACGCCTTCACCGAGCAGGGCGTCGCGATGCTCTCGAGCGTGCTGCGCAGCCCCCGCGCCGTCCAGGTGAACGTCGAGATCATGCGGGCGTTCGTCCGCCTGCGCCGCGGCGCGCTCCTCCACGCAGACCTGGCCCAGAAGCTGGCCGCCCTCGAGAAGAAGTACGATTCCCGCTTCCGGATCGTCTTCGAGGCGATCGAACAGCTGATGGCTCCTCCCGACCCACCCCGGCGGAAGATCGGATTCCGCTCCGCGAAACCTCGAACGTAGCCCCCACCCCACGAGACACCATGATCGACCAGGTCCGAATCGTCATCGAGTCCATCACCCCGCAGGTCGACGGCGGCCGCTTCGCCGTGAAGGCCGTCGCCGGAGACACGCTGGAGGTCGCGGCCGACATCTGGAAGGACGGCCACGAGCACCTCAAGGCGGCGGTCTGCTGGCGCAAGCTGGGCAAGGGCGAGCTCACCGCCCACCGCCCGCCGCAGGCCCCCGACCTCGGCAAGCCCGGCTGGCACGAGGCCCCGCTCAAGAGCGAGTACAGCCTCAACGACCGCTGGTTCGGGAAGATGACCGTGGAGGACGTGGGCCCCTACGTCTTCACCGTCGTCGCCTGGACCGACTTCTACGGCTCCTGGGCCGAGGAGCTGAGGAAGAAGATGGGGGCGAACCAGGACGTCACCAGCGAGCTGCTCGAGGGCCTGGCGCTCATCGAGCGCATCGCCGCCAAGGCCAAGGCCCCGGAGAAGAAGGCGATCCAGAAGGTCATCGCCGCCATCAAGGAGGGCGAGGACAGCGAGGACAAGGCCAAGGTGTGCCTCTCCCGCGAGACCCTGGAGTTGATGGCCGCGAACGACCCGCGCTTCGACCTGCAGGCCGCCGACGTGGAGCTGCCGCTCTGGGCCGACCGCGAGCGCGCCCGCTTCGGGTCCTGGTACGAGCTGTTCCCCCGCTCCTGCGGCGGCGACCCGAAGAAGGGCTCGACCTTCCGCCAGGCCGAGGAGCGGCTGCCCTACGTCGCGGGGCTGGGCTTCGACGTCGTCTACCTCCCGCCCATCCACCCCATCGGCGTCTCGCACCGCAAGGGGCCCAACAACAACCCGCAGGCGCAGCCGGGCGACGTGGGCTCGCCGTGGGCCATCGGCAACTCCGACGGCGGCCACACCGAGGTGCACCCCGACCTGGGCACGGTTGCGGACTTCGAGCACTTCGTGGGCGCGGCGAAGCAGCTGGGCCTGGAGATCGCCCTCGACTTCGCGGTGCAGTGCTCGCCCGACCACCCCTGGGTGAAGCAGCACCCGCAGTGGTTCAGCCACCGGCCGGACGGGACCATCAAGTACGCGGAGAACCCGCCCAAGAAGTACCAGGACATCTACCCCATCAACTTCGAGACCGAGGACCGCGACGGGCTCTACCACGCGCTCCTCGACGCGCTGCTCTTCTGGGCCAAGCGCGGGGTGCGCATCTTCCGGGTCGACAACCCGCACACCAAGCCGCAGAGCTTCTGGGAGTGGGCGATCACCGAGGTGCACAAGCGCTACCCCGACGCGCTCTTCCTGGCCGAGGCCTTCACGCGCCCCAAGCGCCTGCGCCGGCTGGGCAAGCTCGGCTTCTCGCAGTCGTACTCGTACTTCACCTGGCGCAACAGCCGGAAGGAGCTCGAGGACTTCTGCAACGAGCACTTCAACACCGACCTGCGCTTCGAGGTGCGGCCCAACCTCTTCGCCAACACCCCCGACATCCTGCACGAGTACCTGCAGAAGGGCGGGCGCGCGGCCTTCATGATCCGCGCGGTGCTCGCGGCCACGCTCTCGCCGACCTACGGCATCTACAGCGGGTTCGAGCTCTGCGAGAACGTCCCGGTGAAGGAGGGCAGCGAGGAGTACCTCGACTCGGAGAAGTACCAGGTCAAGTCGCGGGACTGGGACCAGCCGGGCAACATCAAGCCCCTCGTCGGCGTGCTCAACCGCATCCGGCGCGAGCACCGCGCCCTGCAGCTCGCGGACAACCTGCGGTTCCTGCCCAGCTCCGACCCGAACATCATCGCCTTCGCCAAGGCCACGCCCGACTACCGCGACGTGCTGGTGGTGGCGGTGAACGTGGACCCGTACTCCGCGCACGAGGCGATGATCACCCTGCCCGAGGCGTACTACGGCAACCAGCCGAACTACCTGGTCGGGGACCTCTTGACCAACGCGTACTACACGTGGAACGGCCCGACGAACTACGTCCGGCTGGACCCGCACGTCCTGCCCGCGCACGTGCTGCAGGTCGCGCGCTGACGGTCGGGGCCGGGAGGGG
>CAZAIE010000164.1:0-10237 GCA_964485035.1 uncultured Myxococcaceae bacterium
GCCCTCGCCGAACAGCCCGAGCTGCTCCGGGTCCGCGGCGGCAAGCTCGTCCTCACCCCGCACCCAGGCGAGATGGCCAGGCTCACGGGCCTGACCACGCAGCAGGTGCAGGACGACCGGCTGGGCGTGGCCCGGGCCTTCGCCGACCGCTTCAAGCTGGTGGTGGTGCTCAAGGGCGCGCGGACCGTGGTCGCCGACGTCACCGGCGGCACCGCGGTGAACCCCACCGGCAACCCGGGCATGGCCACCGCCGGCAGCGGCGACGTGCTCACCGGGCTCTGCGCGGCGCTGCTCGGCCAGGGCGTGACGCCCGGCGGCGCGGCATGCGCGGCGGTCTTCGTGCACGGGCTCGCCGGCGACCGCGTCCGGGAGCGTCGCGGGGCCATGGGCCTCGTCGCGGGCGACCTGCTGGAGGGGATCTCGGAGGTGTGGGCGTCTTGGGGCGTGTGAGAGATCCGCGGGTCCTCTCGGTGCGCTCTCCCGCGGCGATGCGCCGGCTGGGGGAGTGCCTGGGCGGCCTGTTGCAGGTGGGCGACTTCGTGGGGCTGGTGGGCGACCTGGGGGCGGGCAAGACCGTGCTCGCGCGCGGGCTGGCGGAGGGCGCCGGGGTGCCGCAGTCGGAGGTGGCGAGCCCGACGTTCGCCATCGTCTACCCGTACCGCGGGCGCATCCCCATCCACCACGCCGACTTCTACCGGCTGGCGGACCTGGACGAGCTGTACGCGACTGGCTTCTTCGACCTCCTCGGCCAGGGCGCGACCCTCGTGGAGTGGATCGACCGGGTGCCCGAGGCGATGCCTCCGGAGCGCCTGGTCTTGCGGCTGACCCGGACCGGCGAACGTGGGCGGCGGGTGGACGTGGAGCCGAGCGGGGCGCGCCACGAGGAGCTGGCGCGCGCGCTGCTGACGGCCTACCGGAAGCGGAGCTGAACATGTCTGCAGGGAAGAGCGGGAACGGGAAGGCCGGGCGCAAGCACGAGCTCGCGCTGGCCCGAATGGAGCTGAAGCAGGAACTCTCGGTGGCGCGGACTGCGCGCAAGCGCGTGGACCTGCTCATCTCGCATCCGAAGTGCGAGGCGCTGGTGCCCACGCTGCCGGCGGAGGACCTCTACTTCACGATGAAGGAGGTGGGGCTCTCCGACTGCGTGGAGCTGGTCCGGCTGGCGAGCGCGGAGCAGTTCCGCGCGTTCGTGGACCTCGACGCCTGGAAGCGTGACCAGCTCGACCCCGCCGCGGCGCTGACCTGGCTGCGCGCCGCCGGCACCGACGACTCCGAGGAGCGCTTCCGCAAGAAGCTGCACGCGCTCGACGTCGAGGTGCTGGAGCTGGTGCTGCGCCAGACCACGCGCGTACACGACCTCGAGGAGGACCCCGACCCCGAGTTCGAGGGCGTCACCTTCCGCTCGCCGGAGGGCAAGTACCTGGTCGAGTACCTGGTCGAGGGCGCGGAGCAGGCCGGGGTGAAGAGGGTGCTCGACGAGCTGTACGCCGAGGACCCGTTCCGGACGGCGCGGCTGCTCGAGGCGGTGCGCTGGGAGATGCCCTCCGAGCTCGAGGAGACGGCCTTCCGCTGGCGCAACGGCCGCCTGCAGGACCTGGGCTTCCCGGACCTGGGCGAGGCGATGTCCTACTTCGCCTGGCTCGACCCCGACGCCGACCTGCCGGCGATGGACGTCGCCCCCGCGGTCCCGGACAGCTTCTTTTTGGCGCGGCTCGCGCCGCAGGGCCGCTTCCTCGACGCCGCGCTCGCGCAGGTGTCGGAGGTGCATCGCGACGTCCTCGAGCGCCAGCTGGTGACGCTGCTGAACGCGGTGATGGTCGTCGACGCCGTCGACCCGGGGGACCTGGACCAGGTCCAGCGCGCGCTCGGCGCGGCGCGGGACACGCTCTCGCTGGGCCTGGAGCACGCGGCGAAGGGCGACGCGGTCGCGGCGGGACTCTTGCTGGTCTCGGCGCCGGTGAAGCGGCTCTTCCAGGTGGGCGTCGGCTGTGCGCTGCGGCTCAAGTTCCGCGCGGACCGGCTGGCGAAGTCCGGGAAGGTGCAGCTCGCGGGCGTCCCGGGCGAGACGCTGCTCGATGAGCCGTGGGCCTCGGCCTTCGCGGGAGTGCGGCGCAAGCGGCCGCTCCTCGCCGAGTCGCCCGAGGTGCAGCGCAGCTTCCGCGACCGCGCGGACGTGGCGCGGGTGGGGGAGCTGCTCGCCGACGCCGAGCGGGTGGCGGACGTGTTCGCCGCCTTGGGCTTCGAGCCGGCGCGGGCCGCCGAGGCCGCGCAGCAGGCCGTGCCGGTGGACCAGCTCGGGGCCCTGCGCTTCTCGGACCTCTTGCTCACCGCGCTCGCGCGAGAGGCGGCGGGTGAGGCGTTCGCCTTCGAGCCTCTCTCCAGCGGGAAGCTGCGCGCCTTCGCCGACCAGGCGTTCCGCCGCGAGGAGGGGGGCGTCAGGCTCACCGACGGGTTCCGCAAGCTGGCAGTGGATCGGATCCGCGCTGCGAAGGGCCTCTCCGCGGAGCACGTGGGCGCGGCCGAGCGGTACCTCGAGAAGGCCCTCGAGCGGCTGCTGGACGAGGCGGGCGAGCCCTGGAGCCTGGGCACGCTCCGCGCGGGCGAGCCGCTGCCGCTGCTGCTGACCCGCGCCTAGATCTGCGTCTGGGCGTTCTGGGACAGGCGCGAGAGCTGCTTGGAGAGCGAGGCCAGCTCTCGCGCCGCCTCCTCCATCTGGCGAACGCCAGCGGCGGCGCCGTGCAGCGCCTCGGCGTTCTCGGCGATCGCCTCGACGATGTGGTCCACCCCGGCGGTCTGTTCCTGGGAGGTCTGGGCGATCTGCTGGGCCACCCGCGCCGAGTCCTGGATGACCTGCGAGAGGCTGCTGATCGCCTCGCCGGCCTCGCGTACGAGGCCGGTGGCGCGCTGGGCCGAGCGGCTGCCGCGCTCGGTCGCCTCGACGGCGCCGCGCGTGCCCTTCTGGATCTCCGCGACCAGCGCGCGGATGCGGGTCACCGAGCCCTTCGACTGCGAGGCGAGCCGGCGCATCTCGTGGGCGACCACGCCGAAGCCGCGACCGCCGCTGCCCGCCTGGGCCGCCTCCAGCGCCGCGTTGAGCGCGAGCAGGTTCGACTGCTCGGCGAGCTCGCTGACCGTGGCGAGGATCTCGCCGATCTGCAGGGTCTGCGTGGAGAAGCCGGCGACGCTGTTGGCGATGTCCGTGACCTGGCCGCCCAGCTCGTCCATCGCGGCCACCGCGTCGCCGACTACGCGCACGCCCTGCTGGTTGAGCTGCGCCGAGCGGGTGGCGCCATCGACCACGGAGAGCGCGGCGGCGGAGGCGGTGCGCGAGGTCGCGGCGATCTCGGAGACGGTGCTCGAGGTGCGCTGGTTGGCGGCCGCCTGCTGGTCGGCCAGCGCCGTCTGGTGGGTCGCGGCCTGGAGCAGCGACTCGGCCTGTTGCGCCAGGCGCTCCGAAACCTCTTCTATCCGCTGGCGGGCGAGATTCAGCTCCACGTTGCGCTGCTGCAGCTCGGTCGCATACCCAGCCCGTTCCCGGAGGATGCTCGCGTAGTCGGCGAGCACGTAGGCCGCGAGGCACAGGAAGAAGACCAAAAAGCCCCAGAACATCAGCACCGTCCCGGAACGCAGGACGTTCAGGTTCACCAGGAGGTCGTGCACCCCGGTGATCACCGCCGCGGAGAGGCCCAGAAGGAACAGCAGCGTCTGGCGGCGCCCCCGGAACGTGCTCCAGCCCGCCAGCCCCAGGCCCAGGAGCATGCTCATCGCCAGCAGCGCCCGGCCTGGGTCGAGCATCCGGCCCAGGTGGACGAGGCCGGTGGCGTACAGCGCGCCGGAGAGGACGGTGTAGCCGAGGTTCACGCGCCACATCCACTGCGCGACCCGCCGGTGCCTCTCCTCGGCGATGGACGCGTAGAAGCCGAAGAAGCAGCCGGGGATGAGGAAGAGCGAGAGCACCTCCACCACCCAGACCGCCTCCGTGAAGGGCACCACCAGGTTCTTCACCGGCGAGTAGACGCTGGTGAGGCTGTAGAGCCCGCAGACGAAGCCGAGCGCGGCCAGGAAGCGCACCGACTGGTTCTGCCGGTTGAAGACCAGGATGCCGAGGCTGGCGAAGGCCAGGGCGATGAGCACCAGCCCCACCACGAAGACCGGGAGGCCGTCCTGCAGGACCCGGCGCACGATCGAGCGCTCCTCACCGAGGTACAGCGCGCCGAGCGGCCCGGCGGAGGCCTGGTTGGAGTAGACCCTCAGCGCGAGGACGGCGCCGGCCCGCTCCGTGGGAATCCGCAGGAAGTGCGAGGGCGTCCCCAGCGCCGGCTTCGCGAAGTCGGGCTCGCCGAACCGGTAGAAGGGCTGGCCGCCGAGGTACGCCTCCACGTTCTGGTCTACCCATTGGAGGTAGACGGTCGCGGCGTCGGGGAGCGGCGCGGGCAGCCGGTAGCGGACCCAGAGGTGGCGGGTGTCGGGCGGGCGGCCTGCCGGCGCGCCAGGGAGTGCGACCTCGGTCCAGCCAGGCGCCTCCCAGGGCTCGCTCGCCCAGGTCTTCAGGCCGTTCTCGACCGGGGAGTCCCCCCAGCGGTACTGCCAGCCCCCGACCAGGGGCGTGACCTCGGGTGGCGTGGCGACCTGCGTGCAAGCGGAGGCGAGCAGCGCGCCGAGGGCGGCAAGGACGGGGAGTGCGCGGGGCCTCGGGTGGGCGAGCGGTCGGGGTTGCATTGCCGGGCAGAGCCTAGCATCGCTGCCCCGGTCGGGGTGCGCCCTGTGCAGAGCGGGTCTGGTATAAGAGCGCCTCTTCCGGAGGCCTGTTTGCGAATCCAGATCCGAGCGGCCGTCGCGCTGTCTTGCCTGGGCCGCACCCGGGCGGCGCAGGTTTCGGCGCTGCGCGCGGGGACCTCCGGGATCGCTCCGGCGACGTCGGATTGCCTGGTGGCCAGGGAGGGTGTGCCGCTGGGGCTCGTCCGGGGGGTGGACGACTCCGACGGGCGCGCCTTCGGGCTGCTCGACCGCGTGCTGGACGAGGCCATGGCCGCTGCCGGTCTCGGCGCGAGCGAGCGCGAGGGCTGTGCGGTGCTGGTGGGCACGAGCGGTGGCCTCGCCTCCCAGGACGAGCTGCCGAGCCTGCGCAAGATCCGCCGGGGGGAGCCCTGGCGTGCGCAGATGCTCTGCGGAGGCGCGGGCCGGCTCGCCGCGCATGCCACCGCGCGCCTGGGGACCCATGCCCCGCCGTTCACGTACACCACCGCCTGCACCTCCAGCGGGGTCGCGCTGGTGCTGGCCGCGAAGATGCTGCGCGCCGGGCAGATTCCCCGGGCGCTGGTCGTGGGTCACGACCTGGTGATGAAGGTGGCCGTGGACGGCTTCCGCCACCTCCAGCTCTACTCCCAGGGCGGCTGCCGGCCCTTCGACCGCGACCGCGACGGCATCGTGCTCGGCGAGGGCGTGGCGGCGGTGGTCCTCGAGGCCTCGGACGTGCCGGCGCGGTTCGAGCTGCTCGACGGGGCCATCGCCCACGACGCGAGCCACATCGCCGCGGGCTCGAGCGACGGGCTCACCGCGGCGCGGGTGATGGTCGAGGCGCTGCGGCGCTCGGGCGTCGGCGGGGGCGAGGTCACCGCCATCAAGGCGCACGGCACCGGGACGCCCACGAACGATCTCTCCGAGCTGCGCGGCCTGGAGCGGGCGTTCGAGGGCCGGCCCCCGCCGTTCGCCTCGCTCAAGGCCTTCCTCGGCCACACCACCGCCGCCTCGTCGCTGGTGGAGATGGCGCACTGGCTCGCCTGCCTGGAGGAGGGCTTCGTCCCCGCGAGCCTCGGCTTTGCGAACCCGCTCCCGGAGTCGCCGCACGCGCCGCTGCGAGCCGCGCTGGAGACGGGCGGCCGTCCCGGGGTGCACATGTTCAACGCCTTCGGCTTCGGGGGCTCCGCGGTCTCCTACCTCGTGCGCGATCACGGAGCGGGGCGATGAGCACCGACCAGGACGGGCGGATCGGCGTCCGCGGCTTCGGGCACTTCTCGTCGCTCCCGGGGGCGCCGCTCCCCGAGGACCTCGACCCGCTGCTGGGCCGGCGCATCCGCAAGATCGGCCGGTTCATCAAGCTTGGGCTGGCCGGGGCCACCGCGGCGCTGAAGCAGTCGGGGCTGGGCAAGCTCCCCGCGGAGCGCACCGGCGTATTCCTGGGCACGGGCCTGGGCAACCTCCCCGAGCTCATCGAGTTCTCGGAGACGGTCCTGGACGACGACCAGGCGCTGCCCAGCGCCATCCAGTTCGCGAACTCGGTGGGCAACTCCGGCGCGTTCTACATCGCGCAGACGCTGGAGGTGACCGGGCCGGTCCTGGCGGTCACCCAGGACGAGGTGAGCTTCGAGGCGGCGCTGCTCACCGCGCGCGCGCTGCTGGTCTCGGGGGAGCTGGACTTCGCCATGGTGGGCGGGGCCGACGTCTTCACCCCCGACGCGGCGGCGCAGCGCACGCGGATGGGCCACCCGGCGGACGGGGACCTCGCGCTGGGCGAGGGCACGGGCTGGCTGCTCCTGGAGCGGCTCTCCCCGCAGTCGATCGCGCGGATCGAGCACCTGGCCGTCGAGTCGCGCCGTCCGGTCGAAGAGCTCGCCCGCAGGCTCGGCGCGAGCGGCCCCGGTGCCCTCTACTTGGGGACGCGGCAGGCCACGCAGGCTGCGCGCTGGCTCGACGCGCTGCCGCCGGGGACCTCGCGGCTCGAGATCCCATCCGGCGCCTTTTCGACCGAGAGCGCGCTCGCCCCGGCCGTCTTCCTCTCTGCGCCCGGCCCCGCGGTGCTCCACTCGGTGAGCTCGACGCGCGAGGGTCACGTGGGCTGCCTGACGCTGCGGCGTACCGGAAGCATGGGAGTGGGAGCATGAAGATCGACGAGGTCCCGCAGGATCCCGGCTTCCTCGACGGCCTGCAGCGCGCGAATTACGCGGTCGGCGAGGACGGCCGCTACGTGGTGGTCGCCTCGCCGGGGTGGGAGGCGGAGCGCGCGGCGACGGAGATGGCGCTGCTCGAGCAGGACCGCTTCCTGCGCGCGGCCTGGGAGGCGGTCCAGGCAGGGCGACGCAGCCCGCTGGCCTACCACTTCGCCCGGCGGCAGCTCACCACCGGCCTCGCCGCACAGGGCGCCGGGCTCTCCCGGCTGCGCGTGTGGTGGCAGCTGAGGCCCCGGGGCTTCGCCGCGATGTCCGCCGCGCACCGCCGCCGGTGGGCGGAGTTTTTGCAACTTCCAGAAGAGGAAATGGGGCGCGTGCCCAAGGAGCCCGAGAGCTTCCTCACCGCGCCCGAACCCCATGGCTGAGCTCGCCTTCCAACACCAGCACGGCGCCCACTGCGAGAGCGGGGTCACCTCCGCGCTCCTCACGCACCTGGGCGCGCCGCTGTCCGAGCCGCTGGCCTTCGGCATCGGCAGCGGCCTGTTCTTCGTCTACTTCCCGGTGGAGCGGGTCTTCGGCCTGCCCACCACCTCCTACCGGAGCGTGCCGGGCACGCTCTTCACCAAGGCGTGCAAGCGCCTCGGGGTGCAGATGGAGGTGCGGCGCTACCGCACCCCGCAGCGGGCGAAGGAGGACCTGGCGCGGCTGCTCGACGCGGGGACGCCGGTGGGGCTGCAGACCGGCATCTTCTGGCTCGACTACCTGCCGCGGCGGTTCCGGTTCCACTTCAACGTGCACAACATCATCGTGTACGGCCGCAAGGACGACGCCTGGCTGGTGAGCGACCCGGTGTTCGACGTGCCGGTGGAGTGCCGCGACGACTCGCTGGACCGCGCCCGGTTCTCGCCCGGCTTCCTCACGCCGCGGGGACGCGCGTACTTCGTGCCCCAGAAGCCGGCGATCTCCGACGAGCGGCTGCGCTGGGCCATCCTGCAGGGCGCCGCCGAGACCGCGCACCGGATGTCGCAGATCCCGCTGCCCATCTTCGGGTGGCGGGCGATCCGCCTGCTGGCGCAGCGGATGCCCACCTGGCCCCGCGAGGGGCAGGACCCGCAGCGCGCGCTGATGCAGCTCGCCAACGTGGTGCGCATGCAGGAGGAGATCGGCACTGGGGGAGCGGGCTTCCGCTACCTCTACGCCGCGTTCCTGCAGGAGGCGGGCGAGAAGCTGGGCGAGCCGGAGTGGCGCGGGTACTCGGAGCGGCTCACCGCCATCGGCGACCGATGGCGGGACTTTGCGGCGGCCGCGGCGCGCATCTACAAGAGCGGCAAGGCCGAGCGCGAGCCCTTCCAGGCGGCGGCGGCCATCGTGGGGGAGTGCGCCCAGCGCGAACGCGACCTCTTCGCGGAGCTGTACCGGGTGCTGCGCCCGCGGGTGAAGGCGCTGCCCCGGCCTTCCTGACGGCTCACTTGCGCAGCTTCTCCTGCATCTTCTCGAGGCCGTCGTCGAGGGCCTTCCGGGTCTTCTTCAGCGCGTCCTCCGCCGCCCCGTCCGCGCCCCCGAAGGCCGAGCGGATGCCGCGGGTGGCGAGCACCGAGGCGATGCGCGGGTGCTTGAGGTAGTCGCCCACGCCCCAGTCGCGGGTGTCGACGAAGGTGTCCTCGAAGGTCAGCCCGGACTTGCGCTCCACTACCAGCTTCTTGTCGGTGAGGATGAAGTGGTAGTTGAGCGAGGCGAAGAGCCCGCCCGCGGCGCCGAACCCCAAGAGGAAGATGGTGAGGATCTTCTTCATCGTGATGCCCCTTCGGAAGAGGGACGCAGACTAGCAGCGGGGCAGGGGGCTGGGAACGCAGGAGGGTCTGGGGCCAACCCCTTGTGGAACGCCCAGCACGGTGGGATGGAGCTGCGCCGCGGTCCTCAACCCCGCAGCTCTCCTGGAACGACGCCATGCACCACCCGACCCACCAAGCCGCGTTCGCACTCCTCTGCCTGCTCGCCGTCTCGGCGTGCGGCGGCGGCGGGGTGCCCCTCCCCGACAAGTTCAAGGACGCCACCTACCTGAAGGTGGTGGTCAAGGGGGCGAGCAAGAGCGATCTCTGGTGGCCCTCCTGCGACAAGAACCTCGTGCTGCTCCACTACGACGGAGGCGGGTGGAAGGAGGCGGCGCGGGTCACGGGCGAGCCCTGTCTCACCGACTACTCGACCGACCTCGGCCTGGTGTCCGGCGGTCCTGGCGTCGTCTGGCTTGCCGGCCAGCGCTTCTGGCGGATCACCTCCGATGGCAAGGTCGAGGACAAGACCGACGCACTGGGCTTCACGCCCCAGTTCCTCACCACCGACGGGACCGACCTCTACACGGTCCGCTTCGGTGGCGCGACGCCGGAGGTGGTGGTCATCGGCGACGACGGGAATGCCAAGAAGACGCTGCCCGGGCCGGCCTCCGCGAGCCTCGCTGCCTTCGGCCCCTCGGACCTCTTCAGCGACGCCGAGGGATTGGGCCAGACGGCGCACTTCGACGGGCAGGCCTGGACGACCTCCAGCGGTCCCCGCGTGCGCGGCCTGGGCTGGGGCTTTGCGTCCAACGACCGCTGGGCTCTCGACGGCGGGCTGTGGCGCTGGAACGGCACCTCCTGGTCCGCGGCCACGGGCCCGACTCCGGACCTGAAGGACGCTGGCAGCTTCAGCGCCATCTGCGTGCGCGCCGACAAGGACAAGCGGCCGGTGCTGATCGGCCAGTTCACCAAGCAGGAGTCCGAGGGCGGCTTCGCGGCGAAGTACGTCGCCTACCGCTCCAAGGGCGAGGGCTGGGGCGAGGCGGAGGTCTTCGCCCCGTGGGAGCAGAGCGCCTGCGCGGGGATGGGCTGCGGGGTGATGGTGTACGGCCTGCTCCTGGACGGGGGCGTCGTCCTCTCCCGCCACGAGTTCGGCGGCGACACCTCGCTCGTCGTCTTCCAGCCCTGAGGCGCTCCGAGGCGCGCGGGTTTGCTCCGCGCGCCCGGAGTGGGTCACAACCGCGTGCGGAACACGCTCTGGGTCGAGGTCTGGAAGGGCAGGGCGACGCTCGCGAACCGGCGCTTGAAGCGCTCGCGGTCGTACGGCCGCTCGTCGAGCACCCCCAGCACCACCGCGGGGATGGCCCACTGCTCGCTCGAGTTCCAGCGGTACTGCGCCTGGAACTGCCATGGCCCCGGGGTGAGGTCGCGCTGCCGGAAGATCTCGGGGCCGTAGCCGGTCCGGGCGTTCCACAGCACGCTGCCCCCGGTGCGGGTCTTGCCGCCGTCGGCGCGGACCTGCTGCCCCTCGGGGACGGTGACCAGGAGGTCCACGTCCACGTCGTCCACGTTCCAGTG
>CAZAIE010000165.1:0-10187 GCA_964485035.1 uncultured Myxococcaceae bacterium
TGGACTGGGTGGACGGTGTCCGGGCAATGCGGCAATGCGCTCACCGGTGAGCGCAGGCATCGGAAGAATCCACAACAAAGCCAGCCACTTGAACAGACCCACCCCCCTGGCCTCACGCTCACCGGTGAGCGCACCGTCAGGCACGGAACGCGCGGTGGGGCACGGCGACCTCTCGTCTACTGGTTGCGCGGCGCGGCGTCGATGAAGCCCTCGAGCGGGGCCTGCTCGGTGCTCGCCTTCGCCCGCGTCCACGCCACCACCGGCTCGCGGTAGTTCACACCCAGCTCGACGCCGTTGGGGTCCTGCTCGCCAAAGAGGTAGCCGCTCCCTCCCGCGTAGAGGAAGTCGTTGGTGAGCACGGTGTACGTCTTCGTGGCCTCGATGGGCGTTCCGTCCGCGCGCTTCGCGGTCAGGTACTGGCCGGTCCCGCTGAAGCGCAGCCCGGCGACCGCCGGATAGCAGCCCCCGCCCACGCCGCAGGCCGCCGTGGCCTGCTTCAGGTTCTCGACCAGCTGCTCCCCGGTGATGCGCACCGCGACGATGCGGTTGTCGAAGGGCAGCACCCCGTGGATCGTCGCCAGCGAGATGGGCCCCACGGGGACGGCCTGCCGCAGCCCGCCCATGTTCTGCACCGCCATGTCCGCGTCGGGGAACGCCGTGAGCCAGGCGTCGGTGGACCAGTTGGCCTGCGCCCAGCCCCCCAGCGGGAGGCCGGTCGCGGTGTAGCCCACGACCTCGCCCAGGGCGACGTCCAGCTTCTGCTGCCAGACGTCCACCGCGGCGGCGACCGGCGGGTTCGGGACCACCGGGTTGGGCTTCGCCGCGGAGTACTCGACCGGCTGCAGGCGGGTGGAGAGGACCTTGGCCGAGTGGGCGACGGTGTCCACCTGCAGGGTGGTCACGGTGTAGCTGCGCAGCGCCCAGCCGCTCCCGACCACTGCGATTCCGTTGGCGGTGGCCTGCAGGTCGCGGTGATCGTGCCCGGTGAAGAAGACCTCGGGCTTCACCCCGAGCTTCCTGGCGACGCCCAGGGCGACCGAGTGGTCGAGGTGCGAGAGGACCAGCACCGCGTCGGCGCCCGCGGCGCGGACCTCGGGGATGACCGCCTCGAGCGTGGCCTCGGGGTCCTCGAACGAGAGGTCGGAGACGTACTTGGGGTTCGTAGCGGTCGCAGTGGACGGCGTGGTGAGGCCGATGACCCCAACCTTCGCACCCTGGACCTCGAGGAGGACGAAGCGCTGCGCGAAGTCCACGGCCTTCCCGTCGGCCACGTAGCGGAGGTTGGCGCTGAGCGCGGGGTAGCTCGCCTGGGCGAAGCGCCGCGCCATCACCTCGCGGCCCCAGTCGAACTCGTGGTTGCCGATGGCCGTCGCGCGGTAGCCGAGCAGGTTCATCAGCTCCACCATCGACTCGCCCTGGAAGTAGCTGGAGATGGCCGGACCCTGCCAGCCGTCGCCGCTGGAGAGCACCAGGTCCTTCGCGGGATCGAGCGACTCCTTGGCCCACCACGCACGCAGGTTGGCGGCGCCGCCGAGGACCAGCGTCCCCTCTGTGGCGGGCTGGAGCCAGCCGTGCTCGTCGGAGGTGTGGAAGACGCGCACGGTGACCAGCCGCGTCCCGGTGTCGCCCACCGGCGCCGAGCCCGCATCGGGCCCCGCGTCGGAGGTGACCTCGGCGGCGTCCGGGCCCGCGACCTCGGCGTCGCCTCGAAGGTCGGCCCCTGCGTCGAGGGATGCCGCGGCGTCCGCGAAAGAGACGGGGCCCGTGTCGGGCAGACCGTTCCCTTCCAGACAGCCCGTGGCGGCGATGCAGAGAAGGAGGAGTGCCCAGCGCATGCGATGCCTCGTCGGTGTTGGGCCGACGACCTTACGCTGCCCGCCGCGTGCCGTCGCAGGAAGGATCGGGGGAGGCAGGCAACGGCGCCAGAGCCTCGGCATCAGCAGCGCATGCGCGACTACTCGTTCTCGCTGGTGATCGAGGCTCCGCCGTCCGTCGTCTGGCGGACGATGCTCGAGCCCGCGACGTACCGCCTCTGGACCGCGGAGTTCTCGCCCGGGTCCTACTTCGAGGGCGCGTGGACGCCCGGCGCGCGCATCCGCTTCCTGGGCCCCGAGGGCGACGGGATGACCGCGGAGATCGTCGAGGCCCGGCCCCACGAGTTCGTCTCCATCCGGCACCTCGGGGTCGTCCACGGCTTTCTGGACGACACCTCGAGCGAGGAGGTTCGAGGCTGGGCGCCCGCCAAGGAGGAGTACTCGTTCACCAACGTGCCCGACGGGACGCTGCTCCGCGTCCGGACCGATCTCATCCCCGGGTGCGAGGACGTGCTGGCCGACGCCTGGCCCCGGGCGCTCGCCCGGCTGAAGCAGCTCTGCGAGTCCGCGCCGTAGTGGCCTTGCACTCCGAGCGGCGCTCCCGGGTCCTCCTGATGCAACCCCAACCCCAAGGAGTGTCTCGTGTCCAAGCTGCTCGTCGTCCTCGGACTCCTCGCCGCCACGGCCCTCTCGGCCTGTGGCTCCTCCAGCTCCAACTGGTGCTGCGTCAACGGCGCCTACTACAGCTGCGGCAGCGCCGACGACACCCAGAGCTGCACGGAGAAGTGCAGCCGCGACTCGTCCAAGGACAGCTCCTGCAAGTAGCTCCTGGCTCCGGTCGGGTACCTGGCACCTTCCGGTGGTGCCAGGTACCTTCGATTCGGCGGCATTCTGGATTTTCAAGCCATTTCAAGCAATTAGGCTAAGCCAAGCTCCTCCCTGACTTCCCGCGACATGGCCACCCTCCCGGCCTTCTACTGGCCGGAGGGACTCCATGAACTGCCCGGGATTCCAGACGCTTCGTAGCCTCGCGCGGCTGCCGTTGTTGCTCGCGCTCTTCCCAGCCGTGGCCTTCGCAGGCGGCGCCGACGAGCCCCCCGCGAGCCTCTCGCTCCGGTCGGGGTTCGGCGGGCTCGAGTGGTCGCCCGACGGCGCGCGCCTCGCGATGAGCGAGGAGGGCGTGGGCGTCCAAGTGTGGCACCGCGCGACCGGTGAGGTGGTCTCGCTCACCGAGGACGTGAGCGCCGGCTACCGGGTCCGCTGGTCCGCCGACGGCCAGCGGATCGCCTTCAAGCTCTTCGTCCCCGCCGCGGGCCACGACTTCCCCCTGCAGGTCCCGGTGGTCTACGACTTCGCCCGCGGCGCGTACCTGCGCCTCGCGACGCCCTCCGAGCGCGCCGGCGTCCCCTCCTTCGCCCGCGACGGGCGGATCCTGGTGACGGTCGAGACCACGGCGCTGCTCCTCTCCGCGGACGGCCAGACCGCGCTGGGGCGCTGGGACCTGGGCGAGTACGCGAACCTCACGGCGCTGTCTCCCAACGGCCAGCACCTGGCCTGGACCACCGACGGCGGGCTCTGGCTCATGGACCTCGCGACCGGCCAGCGCGACCTCGCCAGCACCGAGGGGACGCTCTTCGACCCGCGCTGGTCACCCGACGGCACGCGCCTGCTCGTCAGCGAGGCCTCCGGCGGGCTGCGCGTCCTCGACCTGCCTGCGCGCCGCGTGCACACCCTCCCCCGCGCCGCCTCCTCGCGCTGGATGCCCGACGGCCAGACGGTGCTCTTCGAGACCAGTCCCGTCCCCGACGGCGAGGGCACCCCGCTCGAGGCCGACCTCATGACCGTGCGTTACGACGGCAGCCAGCCCGTTGCGCTCTCGGCGACCCCCGGCCTGCGCGAGACGTCTCCGGCGCTCTCCGCCGACGGACGCGAGCTGGCCTTCCGGTCGGGCGACCGGGTGGTGGTGGCCCCGCTGTCGTCCACCCGCGTGCTCGGGGCGCTCCGGCCGCTGGAGGTCGCCTCGTGGCGCACCCTCGACGACCGCGTGGCCAAGGCCGGCGCGGCCCCGCCGGCGCTGCGCGCGCTGGCCACCAAGGAGATCTCCGGGGTGCCCTACATCCACCAGGTCTACGACACGCCCGACAACTTCAACGGCCACTGGGCGTGCGGCCCGACCTCCGCGATGATGTCCATCGCCTACCGCGGCATCCTCCCGAACTGGGACACCACCTGCTCGTCGCCCTCGTCGCACGTGAGCCACTGGGGCCGCTACATCTCGCAGGTCTACACGAAGGGCCGGAAGTTCGACATCTCGGCCCCCACGGCGAGCGGGGTCGGTTACGGCGGCTACGGCTACATCCGCAACCCCAACGGCTTCGACACCAAGGGACACATGGCGGAGTACTTCCGCTACCACGGCATGACCTCCTCCGTGGACTGGTCGCCGACCTGGGGCGAGCTGCAGGGCGAGGTGAACGCCGGCCACCCCTTCGTCATCCTCACCACCATCACCTCGTCGGGCCACTTCAAGACCATCATCGGGTACGCCACCGCGCAGCACACGATGGTGCTCAACGACCCCTACGGGAACAAGGCGAGCGGCTACATGAACTACGCGGGCAAGCGCGTGTTCTACGACTGGCCCGGGTACAACAATGGCTTCCCCAGCGTGAACTCGGTGGCCTGCTTCGTCACCAGCCGCTACACGGTGGTCCCCACCACCGGAGTGCTCAAGGGCACGGTCTACAAGGCGCCCACCACCACCGCCTACCTCGCCGGCGCGACGGTCAGCGCGGGCGGGAAGAGCGCCACCACCAACGCCTCAGGAGCCTTCAGCCTCACCGTCCCCGCGGGCACGCACACCGTCACCGTGAAGGCCTCGGGCTACCAGGACGCCTCGGTCTCGAAGGCGGTGACCGCGGGCGGGACCACCACCGTGAACGTCGGCCTGTACGCGTCGGTGGTGACCGGGAACTTCAAGGGCGTGGTCTACGAGTACAACCCGGCCAACCCCAGCGACATGACGAAGAAGCTCACCTCCGCGCAGGTCTCGCTGGACGGCGGGGCCTTCCAGGCCGTGCGCGCGACCGACGCCTACTTCCTCTTCGCCACCAAGCCCGGCCCGCACACGGTGAAGGCGAAGCTCGCGGGGTACACCGACAACTCGTCGACGGCGACGGTGGTGGGCGGGGCGGACGTCTGGGCCTCGGTGGGGCTGAGCAAGACCAGCACCCAGGCGCCCCCGAAGCTGCACCTCGAGTCGCCGCAGGACGGCGCCTGGCTCGACGAGACCACCTTCGACCTCATCGGCTCGGTGGAGAACTCGGGCGGCGTCAGCGAGGTCACCGTCACTGCGGGTGAGAAGACCTTCAAGGGCCCGCTCGCGTCCGGGCGCTTCGAGATCCCGGTGACCGTGGCCGCGGGCAAGACCACGCTCACCGTCAAGGCGGCGAACAGCGCGGGCAGCGACACCAAGACCCTCTCGGTGAACTTCAAGACCGGCCTGTGCGGCATCGTCTCCGGCGCCGAGGGCGCGCTCCCCGGGGCCGCCATCGCGCTCTTGCCGCTGACGGACGCCTGCGCCGCCGCGCTGGCCACCGCGACCGCGGGGGCCGACGGCCGCTTCTGCGTGGACGCCGAGGAGGGCTCGTACCTCCTGCAGGTGAAGGCCGCGGGCCACACCACGGTCGTCGACAGCTTGGAGGTCGGCGCCACCGCACGCGAGACAGTGGAGATCACCCTCTCGCCGGGCACCGACCCTGCGCCCACGCTCACCGTGGTGGGTCCCGAGGCCGGCGCGGACGGCAAGGCGCACGTCGCCGGGGCCACGGTCACGCTCTCGTGGCGCACCGCGGGGCTCCTGCCGGTGGAGACCACCGTGAACGGGACCGTGGTCACGCCCACCGGCGGCGAAAACGAGGGTGACACCCTGCAGATCGTCGCGGGGCTGCCGCTCTCGCCGGGAGAGAACACCTTCGAGATCAAGGTGAAGGGCCAGTGCGGCCTCGCCGCCGCGACCAGCGTCGTGGTCGTGCGCGAGGAGAGCCCAGTCGCCGGGCCGGACGCCGGAGCCCCAGCCACCGAGCCCGATGCGGGCAGCGCGAGCCTCGACGGCGGGCCACAAGGCAAGGTCGACGACGCCAAGGGCGGCTGCGGGTGCGGCGCGTCGGGCGCGGCCCTGCCGCTCGTCGGACTGCTCGCGCTGGCGGGGCTGCGTCGTCGCCGCCGGTGACCGGACGATCGGGCAGATTCCGCTACCGGTCGCGCACCGGGCTGACGTAGAGGATGGGGCGCTGCACCAACAGTGCGCAGCGCCACCACAACCCGATCCTCGAAAGCCCACCGTGAACCGTTCGTCCTTCGTCCTGCTGCTTGGTCTGCACCTCCCCGTCGTCGCCTGGGCGCAACCGTCCGAGAGCCCTGCCGCGCCCGTCGAGCAGGTCGCTCCGGCGGCGCCCGCGACCCCCGCGGCCGCAGCGCCCACCGCGCTACCCGCTCCCGTCGAGCCGCGCTGGAGCGTCGGCGCCGGGCTCTCGTTCTTCATCTGGAGTTCGAGCTCTGGCGTCATCGCTCGCTCCTCGTATCCGGGAACCTCGGACTACCAGTACGCCCCGAGCTACGGCGCAGAGGTGCAACCCCGCCTGGGCCTGCTCATCGAGCGGCGCATCGGCGAGCACACCTGGGTCCAGTTCCAGCTCGACGGTTCCTACGCCTCCAGCCAGGACGAGGAGAATGAGTGGCTCTCGGCGCGCAAGGTGGACCTGGATGCCTCTCTCGGCTTGCGGCGCGTCTTCAACCCCGACGGCGTCATCGAGGTCTCCTACTGGGGCGCCCTGGGCGTCGGCTACGCCAACTACCTGTCCCACTCGCTGTACTCCATCCCGTACCCCGAGCCCCGCGAGGACCGGTTCATCAGCCGCTCCCACTCCTTCTCGATCGGCGCGACGGTGGGCCTGGCCTTCGAGCGGGAGCTCACCGAGGGCCTCTTCCTGCGCTTGAGCAGCAGCTTCCTGGGCGCGAGCTGGGCGCAGATCCACAGCACCCAGACCACCAACGGCGTGGACTCCGAGTCCTCGAGCCACGAGACGGACATCGGCCTGCGCTTCAGCCCCGCGCTCGAGATCCGCTACCGGTTCTAGGAACCCCGCCTGGCATGCAGACGGCCCGCGGGAGCGAACCCCCGCGGGCCGTCGTGTCCGTGCCGGAGCGGCTCCGCTACTTGATCAGCTCCTTCGACGCCCCGAACTTCCCGGTGGGGTGCGCCTGGGCCACGCCCACCGCGTCCTCGAGCGGCATGCGGTGCAGCCACACGTCGCTGTCGGCCTTGATGTCGTCCGCGCGCTGCGGGAGCCCGAGGATGCCGCGCAGCGCGTTGGCGCGGGTCTGCTGCGCCTTGATGTCCGCCTCCACCGCGTTGCGGTCGATGAGCACGCGCTTGCCGTAGCTGTCCTTCCAGCCCTGGCTCAGCTTCAGCTCGAACTTGTTGTTGCCGTTGCCGCCGCTCTCCGGGGTCAGCGTCTCCGCCTCGTCCGCGAGCTTCGCCAGCGGGATCTTGGTGTCGGTGAAGGTCTCGTAGTAGTCCGAGTCCACCGCGCCCAGGAGCAGGTTGCCCTTCATGGTCATCTTCCACTTGCCCACCTTCTGCACCGAGAAGCGGTCGGCGAAGCCGAAGATGTTGTTGTACAGCTCCACCTTCACCGAGTCGTCGGTGGTGAAGTTCACGCCCGAGAAGCTCTGCACGTAGGCGTCGTACTTCCAGGTGAAGAGCACGGTGTTGTTGAACACCCGGAAGTGCGGGGCCTTGGCCTCCTCGTTGCCGTGCCACGAGGTGCCCGCGTAGATGCCCACGCCGGTGCAGTTGATGACCACGTTGTTGTGGATCTCGACCTTGTCGCTCGCGTACGCAAACACGCCGATGACGCCCTGGGTGGGCGCCGAGTTCACGACGATGTTGTTCTTCACGCTGATGCGCCAGCCCTTGGGGTCGGGCGAGTTGGTGACGCGGACGAAGATGGCGCCGCGGTCGGGGGTGGGGTTCTCGCCGTCCTTGGGGTTCGCCTTGCGCACCAGCAGCAGCTTGGTCGCCGGGTCCTTGTAACGGTTCTGCTCGCCCTGATCGACGATGAGCCCGTCGACGACGATGTGGCCGCCCACCTTGCCGCGGTACTTCGACAGGTCGAGCTCCAGCCGCGCGCCGATCTTCCAGTTCTTGGTCTTGTTGTTGCCGCTGAAGACCGTCTGGTGCGCGCCCCAAGGGTCGCGCGCCGAGAAGTCGTCGGCCCAACCGCCGATGATCTGCACCGGGACGTTGATCTCGTCGACGCCGCTCTCGCCCTTGCCCAGATAGGTGCCCGCCGCGATGTTCACCACGTCGCCCGGCTCGAGCTGCGAGGCGATGTTGCCCAGGTCCTTCGCGGGCGCTTCCTTGGTTCCCTGCTTGCCGCTGCCGCGCGCGGCCGAGACGTACCAGTCGCGCGCGGACGCGGTGGACGCGAAGAGCAGGGCACATGCCACCACGGCTACCTGTCGAGAGACGGACCTCATCCATGGACCTCGCTCGAGAAGATTGGCTTCTGGACGGAGCTCTCTCGCCGACCCCTCGCCGTCGAGCGCCCCCGCCGACACTCCGCTCTCAAGCCATCCGGAGAGCGTGAGCCCGGATACTAGCCCGGAAGCCCCGCTCCCCCACCCTCCGTCCGGGTGAGGCGCGAAGGGTCCGGCCCCGTTCTCCTCGAGGCATCACCGGGAAGGGGGCAGGGAAATGCCGGACACAGCGGGGCGGCTCCACAGACCGCTGGTCCTGTGCGTGGACGACGTCGCCGAGAACCTGAAGATGCTCGGCACCATCCTCAGCACCGAGAGCGTGGAGCTGGCGTTCGCCACCAACGGCCTCGAGGCGCTGGAGGCCGTCGCCGCCGAGACGCCGGGCCTCGTCCTGCTCGACGTGAGCATGCCGGGCATGGACGGCTACGAGGTCTGCCGGCGCATCAAGGCCAGCCCCACCACCTCTTACGTCCCGGTCATCTTCCTCACCGCGCGCGCCGAGACCGAGGACGTGGTGAAGGGCTTCGAGGTGGGCTGCGTGGACTACGTCACCAAGCCCTTCCGCGAAGCCGAGCTGCGCGCCCGCGTCCGCACGCAGCTGCAGCTCCACCAACTGCGCGCCCTGCTCCCCATCTGCATGTACTGCCACTCCATCCGCGACGAGGCGGCGCCCAGCGAGTGGGAGCGGGTGGACCTCTACCTCGCGAAGCGGACCCACGTCGCCTTCTCGCACAGCATCTGCCCGAAGTGCCTCGCCGAGCGGTTCCCGGAGCCATGATCTCCCTGGAAGAGATCGCCCGGCTGCGGCGCCGCTTCCTGGTCGCGCTGCTGGTCATCGGCGGGACGCTGTGCGCCTCGGCCGCGCTCTCGGTCTACGCGCTGCGCCGGCAGGAGGCGGACTCGCGGGTGGTGAACCTCTCCGGGCGCCAGCGCATGCTCAGCCAGCGCGTCGCCAAGTGCGCGCTGGTGCTCTCCCAGCTCGAGGGCTTCGACGCCGACCACCCTCGGGCCCGCGAGCTGCGCGAGTCGATCTCGGACTGGCGGCGTGCCCACCGCGGGCTTCAACTCGGCGATGCGGGGCTGGGCCTGCCCGTCCCCACTCTCTCCGCGCCGCTGCGCGAGCGCTTCGCGGTGGCGAACCCTGCCCACGAGGAGATGCTCGACGCGGCCGGTCGCATCCTGGCAGCCGCGGGCCCTGGGACCCGCGCCGCGACGGCCGGCCCGCTGGAGCGACTGCTCGCCGCGGAGCTGACCTTCCTCCCCGAGATGGACCGGATCACCTTCCTCTTCGACGAGGAGTCCCACTCCGGGCTTCGCCGCGTCATCTGGCTGCAGATGGCGGTGTTCCTTCTGGGGCTTGCGCTGATGCTGGTGGAGCTGGCCCTGGTCTTCCGCCCCGCATTCCAGCTCCTCGCCGAGCGCACCGGCGCGCTCCTGCGCAGCACCGCCGCGCTCGAGGCCAGCAACCGGGAGCTGCAAGCCGCGAGCGACGAGGCGCGCCACCTGGCCGCGGTCGCCGAGGCCGCGAGCCACGCCAAGAGCGACTTCTTGGCCAACATGAGCCACGAGATCCGCACGCCCATGAACGCCATCGTCGGCTTCTCCGACGTGCTCGCCGGCGCCATCGAGGACCCGCGGCTGCTGGACTACACCCGGACCATCCGCGCGGCGAGCCACTCGCTCCTCCGGCTGATCAACGACATCCTCGACCTCTCCAAGGTCGAGGCCGGCAAGCTGCAGATCGCCCCCGGGCCCTGCGACCTGCGCCAGGTGTGCGAGGAGATCCGCGCGGTGCTCTGCCAGAAGGCCCGGGAGAAGGGGCTGACCCTG
>CAZAIE010000166.1:0-10173 GCA_964485035.1 uncultured Myxococcaceae bacterium
GCCTCCCGGAAGTCGCCCTTGACCAGCGCCACGCGCACCTCGCGGCCGGGCACCTCGAAGCGCCTGCCCAGCGACGTCCCCGCGAGCGCGTCGCGCGCCTCGCCGGAGAGGTCCTCGGGGAGCTCGACGGTCAGCGGCCCCGCGCGCTGGTTCACCGCGATGATCGCCACCTCGTCCGCGGCCAGGCGCGCGTAGACCAGGCTGCCCTCGTCGGCCGCGAGCAGGCGGGGCGCGCCGCTCCAGAGCGAGGGGTGGGCGCGGCGCAGCGCCAGCAGCCGGGTGATGTGCTCGCGCAGCGGCTGGTGGTCGAAGCGCATGTCGGCGCGGTTCTCCGGCTCCTTCGCCCCGGCGAGCCCCGACTCGATGCCCCAGGTCAGCGCCGGCGTGCCGCGGGCGGTGAGCTGCACCGTGAGCGCGCGCCGCACCTTCCCGAGGTCGCCGCCGCAGTCGCTGGTCACCCGGGCGAGGTCGTGGTTGTCGAGCAGCGTGACCAGCGAGTCCGGGTCGTCGTAGGTGCGGTCCACGGCGAACGCCGCGCCGGTCTTCAGGGGCGGCTTCTCGCGGCAGAAGACGTCCACCAGCGCGAAGTAGAGCGGGAAGTCGAACATCGCCCCGAAGCGCCCCTCGCGCTGCGTCCGCGCCAGCGTCCCCGCATCGCCGTCCAGCATCTCCCCCAGCAGCAGGAACTGCGGGCCGGCCTTGGCGCGGACCGCGTCGTTGAAGCGCGCCCAGAAGCTCAGAGGGACGTGCTTGACCGCGTCGAGCCGAAAGCCATGTGGCCGCACCTCCTCCACCCACCGCAGGGAGGCCTGCAGCAGGTGGGCGTACACGTCCTCGCGCTCCTGGGCGAGGTCGGGCAGGCCGTGCACGTCGTGGTTCTCCAGCTCGTTGCGGTCGTTCCAGTCCTTCAGCGGGCCCCGGTTGTGGAACCAGTTGGGCCGGGTCTTCGTCAGCGCGCTGTCCATGGCCACGTGGTTGAGCACCAGGTCGAGCATCAGCCGCATGTCGCGGCGGCGCAGCTCGTCGGAGAGCCGGCGGAGCAGCGCCGTGTCGCCGAACCGCGGCTCGACCTTCGTCAGGTCCTCGGTCCAGTAGCCGTGGAAGGCCCCGTGGCCGAAGAACTTCTCGGTGCGCATCTGGAAGACCGGCGAGAGCCAGAGCGTGCCCACCCCCATCGCCTTCAGCTCGTCCAGGTGGTCGATGACGCCCTGGAGATCGCCGCCGTGGAAGGCCGCGGGGTCGGCCAGGTCGACCTTGCCGTCGTTCGACCGGTCGCCGTTGGCGAAGCGGTCCACCATGACGAAGTAGATGGCCGACTGGCGCGGGTCCGAGGCCGGAGCGGACAGGGCAGACGCCGCGGGCTTCGCGCCGCCTGCCTCACCCCCGAGGAAATCGTCGAGGAGCACGCCCACGCGCTCGGCGATGGGATCGGCGACCACCATCAGCGCCTCCGGCTCCTTCTCGTGCGCGAAGTCCACGAAGGCCGACTGCTCGGTGGTGGCGCTGAGCGGGGTGACCGAGCCGTCCTTCTTGGCCAGGCTGAAGCGCGCGTAGACGACCCAGCGGAAGCGGCCGTTGAGGGCGGAGAAGTAGACCGCCTTGGTCTCCACCAGCAGCACCAGCGGGGCCTCGCCGTTGGTGAGGCGCGCGAGCCGGCGCTGCGAGTCGCGCACGGCCCCAAAGAGCGGGCCGTAGCTGTCGAAGGGCAGCACCTTGGGGTCGAGGTTGCGGGCAGTGAGCTGGTCCAGCACCCGCTTCTTGAGCCCCTCGGGAACGTCGGTGACGGTGGCCTCGTGCTCGGCGTCGCGCACGAAGGCGACGGCGATGGGCGACTTCTCGGGCAGCCGGACCACCGCCGGCTTGTGGATGCAGCCCGCGGCCGCGACCAGGGCGACGACGGCGAGCGCGTTTCTCAGAACCATGTTTCGGCCTCGATCGCGAGGACGGAGTGCCAGTGGCTCTCGGTCGCGGTGGGGAAGTCGTTGTACTGCTCCAGGGTGTTCACGAAGGAGTTGCCGTAGGCCGCCTGCTGGCTGGAGTACTGCAGGCCGTAGAGGATGCGCAGCGAGGGCCGGTTGAAGACGCCCATGCCGTTGGGGTTGATGACGAACCCCGCCTTGCCCTGCCAGGTGGTGCGGGTGTCGCTGTCGCCGAACTCGAGCCCGCGGGAGTCGGGGATGCCCCCGGTGTTCCGGAAGATCGAGTCGGCGTGCTGGCGGTACTGGTTGCCCAGCGTGCTCTTCTCCTGCGCGTAGCTGGACTCGACCAACAGGTGCAGGGTCTTCGTGAGGTAGGCCTGCAGGCGCAGCACCGTGGAGAAGTAGGTGCGGTTGTCGTCGCCGGCAGCGACCTTGTTCGCGTCGTTGAGGTTGCCGCCGTAGACCACGCCCCAGACCGCGTCGAGGAAGTCGGGGACCAGGCGCAGCTGCATCTCGTTGCCCACGATGAAGGCGTAGCGCTGGTCGGTGAGGTCGTGGACGTAGATGGTGTACTCGCGCCCGCCGTAGGTCTCCTTGGTGTAGTTGAGCGGGTGCAGCTTCTCGAAGTTCGCGTAGAGGTTGTTCCAGCGCAGCGGGCCGAAGCCGCCGAAGCCCAGATACGCGACGCCCTTGAACGACGTGGACGACCGCGACTCGGGCTTGGGGAAGAGCAGCTCCTGGCCCGGGTTCAGCTCGAGCCAGCGCTGCACCACCTCGCCGCGCACGTAGTCCTCGTAGCTGACGCCGGGGGTGGCGTAGGGCGCGTTCTTGTTGCCCTTCACCTCGGGCTCGAAGCGGTACTCGCCGCCCAGGCCGATCTCCAGGTGGTCGACGTGGAACTTCAGCCACGCGCCCGCGGTGGGGATGGTGGAGTAGTCGAGGCCGCGGATGCCGAAGCCGCTGTCGCCCACGCCGAGGAGCAGCGAGACGTACTTGGAGTCCCAGGTCGCGGAGAGCCCGACCGTCTCCCAGAAGAGGCCGGCGGGGCGCAGGTCGTACAGGCCGAGATCACCGGGGTACGAGTAGAGCGTACCCACCTGCCAGGTCACGCCGTCGAGCAGGATGTTGCCGGCCTTCACGTAGAGCTGGGTGTTGGCGTACTCGCCGAGGTTGCCCCTGCCCGCATCGCTGTTGCGAAACGAGCCGCCCTCGATCTTGGCGACCACGGCGGCCCACGGATCCGCCCGTCCCGGCGCGTTCTGGAGGAGGTCCAGCCTCAGCTCCAGCGCTCCCCACGGCCCCTCGTTGAGCAGGCGGCCGTAGAGGTTCCAGTACCCGAGCTTGCCGTCTCCGCCCTGGAAGTCGGGGCGGGTCATGATGCGGAAGTAGCCGCCGGCGCTGAAGCGGTCCTTCAGCGCCTCGGCCGAAGCAGTAGACGAGAGCCCCAGGGCCAGCGCCGCCGCGAGTCCGGCGGCCAGGCGGTGCGAACGTGCGGAGGTCATCACTTGGCCTCCATGATCACGATCGAGCGGGACTTCACGGAGTAGGACGCGGGCATGGTCTCGGGCTTGTCCAGGGTGGCGTTCGCCGAGCTGCGCAGCGGCAGCTTCTTCTCGTTCAGGTACGCCGGGGAGTCGAAGTACATCTGCGTGTCGATGAGCCGCTTCCAGGTCTTGCCCGGAGGCAGGGTGAAGGTGACGTCCCCGCCCTCCATGTTGATGAGGACAGCCAGCTCGGGGCCCTTGGTCCGGTCCGAGTAGTGGATCATCAGGGTGCGCACGTCCCAGCCCGAGCCGGTCTTCTGGGTGTTGTCCGCGTTGCGCCAGAACTCGTCCTTGAAGGTCCCGTACTCCAGCGGGGCGAGCGTGGCGGAGTGCTCGCGGCGGAACTGCAGGGACTTCTTCACGAAGTCCTGCAGCCTCCAGCGGTCGTCCTGGCCCTGCCATAGTCCCCAGTCGTGCCAGCTGTACGAGTTGTCCGCCTCGGGCGTGTAGGTGTTGTTGTTGCCGAGCTGGGTGCGCATCCACTCGTCGCCGCCGAAGAGCATCGGCGTGCCGTGGCTGAAGGCCATCGCCAGCATCCAGTTGCGCATCAGCTGCCGCTTCATCGCCTCGGCGTCGACGCAGCTCCCCACGTAGCAGGACTGCCCGTTGCCGCAGGTGATGGCGCCGCACTGCTGGCCGTACTTGTCCCAGTCGCGCGAGCGGTTGTCGTCGGTGCCGCTGTTCGCGGCCTCCTGGCAGAAGGAGCTGAAGGCGTCGGTGCAGCAGCGCGGGTTGAGCGGGCTGCAGCCGTTCACCTTCCCGTCGTAGGAGACCAGGTCGTACATGGTCATGCCGTCGTGGCAGGTGACGAAGTTCACCGAGTGGTAGGGCTTGCGGCCGTTCCACTTGAACAACCCCTCGGAGCCGGCGATGACGTAGCCGCCGGTGGCGCCGTCCTGCTGGCTCGAGAGCTTCCAGTCGTCCCAGTTCTGGAACGAGCGCCACCAGTCGCGGAACTTGTTGTTCCACTCGCCCCAGCCGAAGGACTTGTTCCCGGTCTTGGCGATGGCGAACCCGCCCACCGGGTAGCCGCCGCCGCCCCACGGCTCGGCGATGATGCGGGTGTTGTTCCGCTGCATCACCGGGTCGTCCACGATGGTCTGGATGATGGTGGAGGCCGCGTCCCAGTCGATGCCGGTCTTCCCACAGAAGCCCTTCTGCTGGTAGCCGTCCCAGTTGCACTTCTCGTCCTTCTCGCACTCGGAGGCGCTGTAGCAGACCTTGCCGGTGCCACGGTCCTGCGAGGTGGGGCAGGCGTCGTACCGGCCGTCCTTGGCGCCCAGCGCGGGCGCGAGGTCGAAGCGGAAGCCGTCCACGTGCATCTCCTCGACCCAGTAGCGCAGCGAGTCGATGATCAGCCGCTGCATGGGCGGCGAGTTGCAGCGCATGGTGTTGCCCACGCCGGTGTAGTCGCAGTACTCGCGGCCGTTGCCCGGGGGGAGCGCGTAGTAGAGCGCGTTGTCCAGCCCGCGGAAGCCGAGCAGGCTCGCGGTCTCGATGGGGTCGAGGTTGGTGGGGTTGTTCGGCAGGCTCGAGCTGAAGATCTTCTGGCGCCAGAGCCCGCCCTCCCCGGAGTGGTTGTAGACCACGTCGAGGATGACCTCGATGCCCTCGGCGTGCAGCGCCTCGACCATCCCCTTGAACTCGTCGAGGCCCTCCGCCATGCGGTTGCGCGAGAGGTAGGTGTTCTCGGGGGCGAAGAAGCCCAGCGTGTTGTAGCCCCAGTAGCCGGCGTCACCGGCCTTCTCGAACGGGGGCAGCATCTCCACCGCGGTGACCCCCAGCTCCTTGAGGTACGCGGCCTTCTCGCCGAAGCCGCGGAACGTGCCCGGGTGCTTGACCCCCGAGGAGGCGTTGGCGGTGAAGCCCTTGGGGTGCACCTCGTACAGCACCAGCTCGTTCCACTTGTGCCCGGCCAGCGTGTCCTCGATGCGCGCCTGCCGCCAGGACTTCTCCTCCTCGCTCCACTGGTAGTCGGACTTCACCACCCGGCACTTCATCGCCGCGCCCTGGGTGTTGGAGACGCGGTCCGGCCCGGTGCCGGCGCTGCCCTTGCTCCAGTCGTGGCGGCGGTGGAAGACCTTGCAGTACGGGTCGAAGAGCAGCTTGTTGGGGTTGAAGCGGTTGCCGGCCAGGTCCACGTCGGAGCGGAACCCGTGGATCGACCCGGGGTACCAGGCCTCGTCGAACTGCCAGTTCGGGCCCCAGGCGATGTAGCCGTAGTGCTGGCCCAGCCCCACGCCCTCGACGTACGCGTTCCACACGTCGCCGTAGCGCGTCATCTCGAACTCGCGGGTCGCGCGGTTCGACTCGGGGTCGTCGAAGAGCAAGAGGCGCACCTTCTCGGCGCGCTGCGAGTAGACCGCGAAGTTCACGCCCCGATAGACCCCGGCGGAGTCCACCATCAGGTGCGCGCCCAAGAACTGCATCGACGTCACGCCCTCCTCGGTCACCTCGACCTTCTGCCCCAGCTCTTTCTCGTGCCAGAGCGCAGGCGGGGCGTCCGTCGAAAGGCCGGAGGGCAGCTCGGCGGTCTTGTACAGGCGCGGCTTGCCCTCGTCGGGGCATCCCGCGAGCAGGGTCGTGAGGACGACCCCGGCGAACCACGGGGGGAATCTCGTCAGCATGCGTGCTCCCGTTGGTGAGGCGCGGCTTGCTACTTGAGGCGGAGGACGACCCCGCTGCGGCCGTCGACGTCGACGGTGACGCTGGAGTTCGTGAAGGACCACTCGCGATCGGTGAGGGCGTCCACCACCGTGCCGCTGGTCCAGCCCAGCCCGCTCGGGAAGTCCACCTTCACTCCGGTCCAGGACTCGTACTTCAGGTTGATGACCACCACCGCGGACTGCTTCAGGTCCTTGGCGTAGGGGCGGGCGTAGGCCCAGAGGTTGCCCTTGCTCTCGCCCCAGGGCTCGTCGTTGCACCACATCTCGTGCAGGGCTCCGGTGCCCAGGCCCTTGATGGTCCACCGCGCGGTGAGCAGCTTGCGCATCTTGGCGAGCTGGGCCTTCTGCTGCCCGTTCATCTTGTCCTCGAAGAGCATCATGTGGCGGTTGTCGGGGTCGCTCCCGCCGTACTCGCCGTACTCGTCGCCGTAGTAGAGCAGCGGCGAGCCGGGCAGCGTCATCAGGTTCACCATCGCCAGCCAGAGCCGGTCGTAGGCGCGCTGGTCGGTGGGCTGGCCCGGCAGGTCGGTCCACTTGTTCCCCTGCTTGCTGCGCGTCGCCTCGTCGGCCTTGGTGATGAAGCGCGCCGAGTCGTGGCTGCCCACGAAGTTCACCATCCAGTCGCCGTAGGTCGAGAGCGCCCAGTCGGTGGTGTCCTTCGCCGTCTGCAGGCCCTTGCTGTCGTTCCCGAACACCGGCTCGGGCACCGCGAACCAGAGCGGGAAGTTGAGCTGGCCGTCCAGCTTGTCCGGGCCCACGTACTCCTTCAGGAAGGTCTCGTTGCCGGTGTAGGACTCGCCGTACATGTAGTACTTCGTCCCCGCCGTCTCGTAGCGCGCGCGGACGGCCGTGCCGACTTTGGCCACCCCCTCCACCTCGATGTGCTTGGCCGCGTCCACGCGCAGGCCGTCGACGTCGAAGGTGTCCAGCCACCAGAGCACGTCGCTCGTGAACTGCTCCGCCGCCGCGGGCACGGTCCAGTTGATGTCCGGCATGCCCTGGTTGAAGAGGCAGTAGAACCGGGCCGGGGTGTCGTCCCAGCCGCAGCCGTTCGAGCCGCAGTTGCACCCGGTGCGGAACCAGTCCGGGTGCGCCTTGAAGTACTCGTGGTCGCGGTGGACGTGGTTGAGCACGGTGTCCATCACCACGCGGATGCCGTGCCGGTGCGCCTCGCGGATCATGCTCGCCAGCGCCGCGTTGCCGCCGAACCGCCCGTCCACCTCGCGCGCCTTGATCGGCCAGTACCCATGGTAGCCCAGCACCTGGTACTGGCCCGAGTCGTCGGGCATCGAGCTTACGGGCTGCGTCTGCCAGGGGGTCATCCAGATGGCCTTCACGCCCATCTTGTCGAACCACCCGTCCTTCATCGCCTTCTCGATGCCCTGCAGGTCGCCGCCGAAGAACGCTCCCGAGGCCACCACGCCGCTGGTCGCGGGCGGGTTGTTGGTAGGGTCGCCGTCGCGGAACCGGTCGATCATCAGCATGTACATGGGCGTGTCGCGCCAGTCGAAGGGCGCGGCCTCGATCCAGAAGGGCAGGCGCACCTCCGGGCCCTTCGCCCCCGCCTGGACCGGCCAGAGCCGCAGCGTGTACTTCCCGTCCGCGAGGCCGCTGAGAGACACCGTGGCCTTGTCCCCGTCCACGGTCACCGCGCCCGAGGGGAGCGGCTTCCAGGTCTCGGGCCACGAGAGGTCGTCGGGCGAGCGCAGCAGACCCTCGACCGTCACCGCCGTCTCCGGATCCGCCCCCTTGGTCAGCGTCAGGCTCTGGCTGAAGGCGCCCTGCCCGGCCGACGGGCGAGTGGCCTTCGCCGTGGCCACCTCAGGCTTCAGCTTCGGCCCGGAGCAGTCCCCCATCAGCGAGTACGTCTTCCCGTCGCGGGTCACCTTGTTCGCGTTGTTGGGGTCGAGGAACTCCTCGCCATTGGCGAGGAACAGGTAGCCCCACTCGCCCACCGGGACCTTGAGGGCCACCGAGAACGTCCCGCTGCCGTCGTCGGTCATCGGGTGCGCGAGGCGGTTGAAGCCGTCCCACTCGCCCGCGACGTAGACCGCCGTCGCCGTGGTCGTCGGTCGGAAGCTGAAGGCGATGCGGCAGCCCTTGCCGTCGCCTGCGTCGGCTGAGGTCCCGGCGTCGGGCTCGGTCTTGCCCCCGTCGCAACCTACGAGCAGGCCCCCCGAGACGGCGAAGAGGGCCACGACCAGGCGGTCAAGACCACCCAGTGCACGAGTGTGGCTAGGCATCGGCGCTGTTCCTTTCGGGACCTGGAATCCCGGCGGCCAAGAGCGGCGGAAAGGTTACCGGATGCGCGCAAACGGGAGCAATCGCGCGCAGGGGGCCCGATTCGCCCATCAGGGCGCAGAAGACAATCGTGTGGGAAGGAGGCTGGGTCAGGAGAGCCCTCCGGGCGGCGAATAGTCTCCCAAGTTTGAACCACTCGCAAGGCGTAAGTTCGGTTTCTGGCGTGCTTTCAAGCAGTTGCCCCATTGCAGCTCTGAAGCAGATCGTGAAAAACCTCCGTTCCCTCGCGATGTTGGCTTTCGGACGAGGCTCCGCCTGAGGACGCGATTGGCCACGAGGCCACCAGCGGTGGCGATGCCGTTGTCTGGCAGAATGGCGCCCTCCCCGACCCGGAGGCCGCCATGCACGCCGCCGTTGTTCTCGTCGCACTGCTCGCCGCCGCAACCTACGAGGTGGGGCCGGGCAAGCCGCTCGCCAACGTGGGCGACGTGCCCTGGGAGTCGCTGAATGCCGGCGACACCGTGCTCATCCACTGGCGGACCGACCCCTACAAAGAGAAGTTCGTGCTCTGCCGGCAGGGCACCCAGGCCCAGCCCATCACCGTGCGCGGGGTGCTCGGCCCGGGCGGCGAGCGGCCGGTGCTGGTCGGCGACGGCGCGACCACCCGCTCGCAGCTGAACTTCTGGGGCGAGGAGCGCGGGCTCGTGAAGATCGGCGGGGCCAACAAGCCCGCGGACCTGATGCCGCAGTACCTGGTGCTCGAGAACCTGGAGCTCGCGACGGCCCGCCAGCCCTACTCGTTCACCGGCCGCAACGGAGCCACCGCCTACGCCAAGAACGCCGCCGCCCTGTACATCGAGAAGGGCGAGCACCTCGTGGTCCGCAACTGCGTGCTGCGCGACTCGGGCAACGGGCTGTTCTGTGGCGCCCAGACACGCGATCTGCTGGTCGAGGGCAGCTACCTGCACGGCAACGGCGTGGAGAACTCGGTCTACGAGCACAACAACTACACGGCGGCGGTGGGCATCACCTTCCAGCACAACCGCTTCGGCCCGCTGCGCGCGGGCTGCCTGGGCAACAACCTCAAGGACCGCTCGGTGGGCACGGTGGTCCGCTACAACTGGATCGAGGGCGGCAACCGCGCGCTGGACCTGGTGGACGCCGAGGACGACCCCGCCCTCACATCCGACCCCCGCTACCGCGAGACCTTCGTGTACGGCAACGTGCTGCTCAAGGGCGACGGCGGGAACAACCAGGTCGTGCACTACGGCGGCGACAGCGGCGACGAGTCGCTCTACCGCAAGGGCACGCTCCACTTCTTCCAGAACACCGTCGTCTCCACGCGCGCCGGCAACACCACGCTGCTGCGGCTGAGCACCAACGCCGAGCGCGCCGACGTGCGCAACAACATCCTCTACGTGACCCAGGCCGGCTCGCGCCTGGGCATGCTCGACTCCACCGGGGTCCTCGACCTCTGGAACAACTGGACCAAGCCGGGCTGGGTGCAGTCGCACAGCGGGCTCACCGGGACCATCAACGACCACGGCGGCGCGGTCACCGGGACCGCGCCGGGCTTCGTCGACGAGGCGGGCCAGGACTTCCAGCTCACCTCCGGGTCCGCCTGCCTGGACAAGGGCACGGCGCTGGCCGCCGCCGCCTCCACGCACCCGGTGACGCTCCAGTACCGCAAGCACCAGGCGGCCGAGCCACGACCGCTGAGCGGGGCGCTGGACCTGGGCGCGTACGAGCACTGCGTCGGGGCCTGCGCGGGGACCGACGCAGTGCTCGTACGCGCCCAGGTCC
>CAZAIE010000167.1:0-10143 GCA_964485035.1 uncultured Myxococcaceae bacterium
GGCCCACCCGCCGCAGCGCCCGCAGCCCGCGACCGACCGCCGAGCCCACCGCCACCGCGTCGTCGGGGCCCATGGTGTCGAAGAGCGCGTCCAGCGCCCGCACCACGTCGCCCACCAGGTCGCTGCGGCCGAAGTAGCCGGAGAGGAGCAGCGCCTCCTCCAAGAGCCGCGCGCGCGGCTCGGGGTCGAACCGCGGGAACGCCGGGATCATGACCTGCAGCTTGGGCAGCGCCTGGCTCTCGGGCATCGCGGGCAGGAAGTCCATGAGCCCGTCGAGCAGCCGCACCGCCTCCGCCGCGGGCGTCGCCGGCTCCAGCGCGTGGGCGAGCAGGGGGGCAAAGCGCTCCTCCAGCACCGCCGGGTCGGTGACCCCGCGCAGCCCCGCGAACTCCGGCCCGCGCGGGTCCACCTCGCCGCGCGAGAACGCCATGATCGGGTCCAGCCGCTCCTGCGGCTCGAGCAGCGGCGAGGCCTGCCGCAGCCGGTCGACCTTGAAGCGTTGGAACTGGCCCAGCCCGTCGAGGGAGGCGCGCACCGCGGGCGGGAGCGGCGTCTCCGGCGGCAGCCCCTCCAGCGCCTGGTCCACGCGCGCGGCGTAGGCCCGGGTGAGGAAGCCGTGCACGGGGTTCTGCGTGTCCAGCGCCTTCAGGCCCAGGTCCCTGAGGCCGCGCGCCTCCTCGGCGACCCCCAGCCGCGCGTAGCCGGTGGCGAGGATGAGGTGCGCGTAGGCTCGGGTCAGCTCGAAGCGCGCCTCGATCGCCGAGGTCTTGCGCCGGGTCTTCTCCACCTTCTCCCGTACCTCGCCCAGCGCCTGCGCCAGCCGCCGGTGCCCCTCCGCGCCCGAGCGTCCCAGCGCGCGCAGGAAGGAGGGCACGTCGCGCTCCAGCGAGAGGCCGGTGCGCAGCCGGGAGAGCACCCGGTCGCGCGCGCGCGCCAGCCCCAGGCGGTCGCCGCCCACCAGCCGGGCGAGCGAGGCCCGGCCCAGCCAGAGCGAGCGCACGTCCAGGCTGTCGTCCTGCCGGTCGAGCCAGGCCTGGATGCGCGGCAGGTCGCCGCGGACGGCGGCTGCCTCCGGTGCGCCGGTGGCCGCGAGCGCGAGCGTCGCCACCACCGCGCGGGTTTCGTCGATCGTCGGGGCCGTGGCGGCGAGCCCGCGGGCGAGGGCCGACGAGAGGTCGTCCGTGCCTGCCAGCCGCACCTCGCCCTCGGCCCAGTGCCGCGTCCGCTGCGCCGCGGCGTCCCCGTCCAGCTCCCAGAGCGCGCGGGTCCAGCACAGCCCCGCCTCGCGGCCCTGGCGAAGCCCGCCGTGGAGGTCGCCCAGCGTCAGCCACAGCTCCCCGCGCTCGGGGGCGTCCGGGGGGCCCTGGAGGTCCAGGAAGCGCTGCTGCGCGGTGAGCAGCTCCTTCTCCAGGTCGCTCACCAGCGGGGCCGAGCGGGACGGAGCGGTCGTCTTGCGCGGGGCGGGCTTGGGCGCGGCAGCCCGGGGCGCTTCCTCCACTGGTTCCGCAGCGGCCTGTGGCGCCTCGCGCTCGCGGCGCGGTCGCGGCTCGTCGTCGTGCTCGCGGCGCCGGCGCGGACCCTCCAGCTCGGGGTCGCGCGCGCGGGTGAAGGGCTCGAACTCGAAGACCGCGCTCTTGACCCAGGGCGCGAGCGCTTCGGCGCGGGTGTGGATGACGTAGTCGACCCAGTCGGGGAGCGGCTGGAAGGCCGACTCCGGCAGGCTCTCGACCTCGAACCCGCCCTCGCCCTTCGGCGAGAGCCAGGCCAGCGCGTCGCTCCCCGGGGCGAGCAGCTCGCGCAGCTTCTCCCGGCGCAGCGGCGGCTCCACCGAGGCGTCGAGCGGCACGAAGAGGTTGGGGATCTGCATCAGGTTGACGCAGGGCAGGGCGCCCGGCGGCAGCACCAGCTGCGGCGGTCCGCTGCGCCCGGGGCGCGCGCGCAGGACGACCAGCGGCTCCCCGGGGCCGCCCGTCGCCGCGAAGGTGAGGCGCGCGAGCACCTCGTCCGAGAGGCTCCCCACCAGCGCGTCCATGGCCTCGACCGCGCCCTCGCGCAAGACCCACAGCGTCGCCTGCTCGTGGCGCGTCGCGCGCGAGAGGCGCAGCGGGACCTGGAGCCGGCCCAGCACCGGCTCCGCCAGATGCTCCTCGCGGTCGGGCAGGGTCACGTCCAGCACCGAGTAGAGGCTGGTCCACGGGCCCGCGGGCAGGACGAGCCAGCGCGCGTCGGCGCCGACGAGCAGCAGCCTCCCGGCGGGCGGGCGCAGCGTCTTCGCGAGAGGGTGCGTGAAGCCCACCTCGCAGAAGACGCGGTCCTGGCCGGCGGGGTCGGGGACGAAGGCCCGGGCGCGCCGGGTGCCGTCCGCGAGCGAGGCCAGGGTGAAGTAGGGCGGCCGCTGGGCGCGGACCAGGGTGCCCACGCCGGGCACGGCGCAGAAGTCCTGGCGGTCGCAGCCCAGGCGCAGCATCTCGGCCGAGAGCTCGAGGCCCGGCTCGTCTCCGGGCACCAGGAAGAGCACCAGCCGGTCGTCCAGGTCCTCGCGCGTGGGCCGCGGGGCCACCAGCTCCGCCCAGCAGCTCGCCTGGCGCTCGGGCTCGGCGTCCGCGTCGGCGGGCTGCGCGCCCAGCTCCTTGAGCCGCGCCAGGTCGCCCCGGCCGACCTTGGAGGCGGTGTGGACCCGGAGGGCGCCATCGGGGCCGCGGGACAGCCCCGCCTCGGCGCCGGTGAGGTCCTCGGAGAGCAGCGCGCCGGTGAGCGCCAGCCGCAGCGCTTCTTCGTTCGGGAAGAGGAAGGCCTTCATCACGTCCTGCTCTTGAGCCCCTCGGGGAGCTGGTTCTCGGCCGCGCTCCCGGACTCGGCGACCGGCGCCTCGGACTCGCGCTCGACGACGATGCCGCCCAGCTCGGAGGCCTTGAGCGCGCCGCCCTCGATGAGCCGGTCCACCAGCCGGCGGTGGTCCTGCTCGTGCTCCATGGGGAGCGCGCCGTCGTCGGAGCGGTACTTGATGACCACCGTCTTCTTGCGCGTGGTGGGGTCCACCCGCAGCTCGATCGTCACTTCCGCCATCGCCTGTCTCCTCAGCCGGCCTTCGCCGCCAAGAGCGGCGCGATGGCCTTGCGGTCGAGCACCTTCTTCTCCAAGAGCAGCTTCTGCAGCATCACCACCGACGCCCGCTGCTCCTGGAGGATGGTCCGGGCCCGCGTCCGCTCTTGGTCCAGGATCTCCAGGACCGCCCGGTCCAGCTCCTCGCGCGTCCGGTCGGAGAGCCGCGGGGGCTCGTCGCCGGGGCGCGAGGGCCCGAACTGTCGCACGCCCACCCCGTCGCCTCCCAGGCCGAACTGCTCCACCAGCGACCGGGCGATCTCCGTGGCCCGCTGCAGGTCCTGCGAGGAGCCGATGGAGAGGTCCTCGCAGAGCAGCGCCTCGGCCTCGCGCCCGCCAAAGAGGGTGCAGACCGAGTCCAAGAGCTCCCCTCGCGTGACCACGTAGCGGTGCGCTGGGTCGGCGTAGCGCACGAAGCCCAAGGCGCCCCCCGCGTCGCCGCGGATGGAGATGCGCTCGATGGGCGGGGCGTGCTTGCACGAGAGCGCCACCACCGCGTGGCCGGCTTCATGGGCGGCCACCACCGCCTCTTCGGCCGAGGTGAGCACCGGCCGCTCCAGGTACTGGCTCGCCGCACGCTCGAAGGCCTCGATGTCGGTGGGCCCCGAGTTTCCGCTGCGCAGCCGCTCGCGGGCGAGCGCGCGGCACAGTGCCTGGATGTGGTCGCCGGAGTAGCGGGTGCCGGTGCCCTCCACCGGGTCGGCGGTGAAGCGCACCGCGTGGTCCAGCGCCTCGGGGGTGAAGTCGAGCCCGAGCTTCTTGTCGTAGATCCCGAAGATGGCGCGCCGGTCGTCGAGGTCGGGGTAGGGGATGTGCAGGTGGAACTCGAAGCGGCCCGGGCGCAAGAGCGCCGGGTCCAGCGACTCGACGAAGTTGGTGGTCCCCACCACGAAGACCAGCTCGTCCTTGCGGAAGCCGTCCATCTCCGTGAGCAGCTGGTTCACCATCGAGTGCTCGACGCCGCTGCCGGTGTAGGTGCCCCGCGCGGTGGCGAACGAGTCCAGCTCGTCGAAGATGATGAGCGCCGGGGCCGACTGGCGGGCCTGGACGAAGATGCGGCGCAGGTTCTCCTCGCTCTCGCCCACCCAGCGGCTCTTCAGCTCCGGGCCGCTCACCACCGTCACCGCGGCGCCCAGCGCGCTGGCCACGGCCTTGGCGAAGAGCGTCTTCCCGGTCCCGGGCGGGCCCCAGAAGATCATTCCGCGGGGGATGAGCTGCTCCACGCGCTGAATGGCCGCGGCGTCCTGCAGCCGGTCCTTGGCGGCGAGCAGGTCGAGAATCTCCGTGCGCAGCTGCGTCTTCACCCGCGCGTAGCCGCCGATGTCCTTCTCCAGGTCGAGCTCGGGGACCGAGGCGGTGCCGGCGAGCGTGGCCTGGCGGAGCTGGCGCAGCGCCGGGGTGGGGTCCTCGGGGTAGTCCTCGCCGGAGACCGAGGCGAGCAGCCGGCGCAGGCGCACCGCGTTGACGCCGGAGACGTGCTTGTAGAGCGCGTAGGGGTTGAAGCCGCGGCCGAACTTGCGCGCCTCGCGCTGGGTCACCAGGAAGCGCAGCCGGTCGCGCCCGGTGCCGAGGATGCTCAGGCGGCGCGGGAAGAGGTTCTCGATGACCTGGGGGACGGGGAAGCTGGGGTCCTTGAACCCGAGCCAGAGGACCTCCGGGTTCTCGTAGAGCAGCGGGATGACCTCGCGGGCCTCGGCGGTGAGGCCGCCCGCGGCGGTGGTGAGCAGGTCCAGGTGCGGCAGCACCACGATGCGCGACTCCACCGCGCCGCGGACCGCCGCGCGCAGCTGGCTGATCATGGTGCCGATGAGCCCCTGGGGCATGCCCCCGGGCTCGGGCGGGGTGCGGCCGTCGAGGTAGACGCACGGGCGCTTGTCGCGGCTGAGGCGGTCGCGCAGGCACTTGTAGAAGTAGGGCGTCAGCTCCTTGTCACACTCGATCATCACGGGCAGCCCGCGCAGCAGCGACTCGTGGGCGTGCGCCAGCTCGGCGGGGTAGGCCGCCTCCACGGCCTCGAACGGGCCGAGCTGCGTGGGGAGCGTGTTCTCGTCGAGCAGGAGGGCCATCTCAGGTCCTCACGCGGATGGTGAGCGAGCCGGTCTCCCGGTCCTCGGTGATCTCCTCGATCTCCCCGAGTTGGGCGGCCTTGACCTTGAGCGCCTCGGCGGTGGTGCGGTTGCCGATCTCGTCGAGCTCGCGCTGCAGGTCGTTGAGCTTGCGCTCGAGCCGGGCCGTGACCTCGCGCTGCGCCCGCTGCTCCCGGGCCTTGGCCTCGGACTCCGCCTGGGCGCGGGCCTCGATCGCGAGCGTCGCCGCGACCTCGTCCTTCTTCGCCTGCGCGGTCTCCTCGGCGACGTTTCGGGTGCGCTCCACGGTGACGTCCACGTCGAGCGCCTGCTCCGCGCGCACCGTCACGGCGCCGGTCTCGAGGTCGACCTCCACCACCACCCCGTCGTCCACGCGCGTGGCCTTGGTGCCATCCACCTTGAAGCCCCGCCCGGTCACCTCGCGCGCGAGCAGCTCGCGGGTGGACTCGGGGGGCAGGATGTCCAGCAGCTCGAGCTGGGTGCGCACGCCGTCGGAGAGGACGACGTGGCGGCAGACCTTCTCGGCGACGGCGATGCGGTAGGCGCGGCTCATGGGGCCCTCACTTGGAGCGGGCGATCAGCGCACGAGCGGGCGCACGGGGCAAGGGCCGGACGAGGGGGAGGCCCTGGTCCGGCCCGGCTCTGGAACCGCTACTGCGTCTGCTTCGTCGGGAGCCGGCGCGGCAGCCGCTGCAGCACCTCGTCCACGTGCTCCTGCAGCGCGACCAGGTCCCTGACGATGGGGTCGTCGGCCTCGTCCAGGTCCAGCTCGTCGAGCATCAGCACCGCGCCCTGCTTGTCCGCCCACTCCTTGAAGGAGCCCTCGACGGCGACCTCGCCGATGACCTCCTGCAGCTCGAAGTAGAGGTCCCCCAGGACGCTGTCGACCTCGGCGATGGCGTCGCGGTAGCGCTCGCGGCGCAGGTAGCGGTGGGTGGTCTCGGCGAGGTTCTCGGTGCGGGTCGTGGGCTGGGTCTGCGTGGTCGTCATGGCTCTTCCCCCCTTGCGTTGGTTCGCGGCCGGCGAAGGCTGGTCGCGTGCAGCACGGGGGTCGTACCACGCGGGTCTGACACTCGACCGGATCGGAGGGTGCCAGGAGGGTGCCAGGAGGTGCCAGGAGTGGCAGGAGTGGCAGGAGTGGCAGGAGTGGCAGGGTTCCGCGGCGATGAATAACCGTCGCGTCTGCCGCCTCGGCTCCAGGCTTGCCCGACCCATCGGCGACGAACGCCCCACCCAACGGGGCCTTCTGCATCAGCTGGCTGCTTCATCCGCCGGTGTTCCGTGGAAGGCACGAGCCTTTCGGTACATGAGCGAGGAACACGGTCGGAGACCACAGGGCTCATCGTGACGACTGAGGCAGGAACACGAACTGGCGCGGCTCCGGACTCACCCCTGGTACGCGCGCATTGCCTCCATCGGCCGGCCCACCATGCGGTACGCCCGCTTCTCCGCCTCGAAGCGGATGCGATCCTCGTCCAGCGTGGTGAGCTCGCCGTCGCGCAGCAGGAACTTTCCATCGCACAGCACGTGCCGCACGTCGCTGGGGTGCGAGGTGTAGACCGCCGAGGCCAGGAGATCGTGCCGCGGGCGCCAGTGCGTCGCGCGGGTGTCGAAGAGCACCAGGTCCGCCGCGGCCCCGGCCACCAGCCTGCCGCTGCTCCCGAAGCCCAGGGCCTGCGCGCCGTCGCGCGTGGCCATGCGCAAGAGCCGCGCGAGCGGCGCCGCCTCGGCCTTCCCCTGCGCGCCCTTCTGCGCCAGCCCGGTGAGCCGCATCGCCTCGAGCAGGTTCAGGTCCGAGTTCGACGCCGGGCCGTCGCTCGCCAGCGCCACGCGCACCCCGGCGTCCTGCAGGCGCTGCAGCGGGGGCATGTCCATCGCCAGCTTCAGGTACGTCTTCGGGCTGTGCGCCACCGCGACCTGGTGCCGCGCGAGCAGCTCCACGTCGTCGTCGGTCACCGCGTTGCAGTGCGCCGCGAGCGTCGGCCGCTCCAGCACCCCCAGCGCGGCCAGGTGGGCCACCGGCGTCCGGCCGTGCTTCTGCAGCGAGGTCTCCACCTGCTCGTGGCTCTCCGCGAGGTGCAGGTGGATGCCCGCGCCCAGCCGGTCCGCGGCGGCGATGATCTTCTTCAGCGCCTGGGGCGAGCACATGTACGGCGAGTGCGGGCCCAGGCAGGTGCGGATGCGCCCCTCGGCCCCGCCCTGCCACCTCTCCACGAACTTCTCGGTGGTCGCGAGCGTGATGCCACCCACCTCGCGGTCCGGCGGGAGCCCGAACCAGCACCAGGCGAGCAGCGCCTTCATCCCGCTCTCGGCCACCACCTGCGCCACGCGGTCCATGTAGAAGTAGTGGTCCGCGAAGCCCACCGTCCCCGAGCGGATCATCTCGCAGGCCGCGAGCGCCGCGCCCCAGTAGACGTCCTCCTCCTCGAGCGCCGACTCCGCGACCCAGATGCGCTCGTTGAGCCAGCGGTCGAAGGGCAGGTCCTCGGCCCAGCCGCGCTCGAGCGTCATCGCCGCGTGGCAGTGCGCGTTGAAGAAGCCGGGGACGGCGAGCAGCTCGGTCCCGTCCAGCGTCTCGTCGGGGACGAAGCCCGCCGGCGCCTCGGGCCCGACCGCGGCGAGCGCGCTCCCGTCCACGGCGATCTGCTGGCGGCGCTGCACCACGCCCTTGGGGTCCACGAGCGAGACGTCGCGGATCAGGAGCCGGCGGCTCTTGGTCATGGGAGTCCTCGGGGGCTGCGTTGGCCTAGTTCGACGGGATGCCGTGGTTCACCTGGTCGGCACAGAAGCCGGCCTGGAACCCGACGATGTGGAGCTGCAGGATGTACTGCGCCAGCTCCTGGTAGGCGTTGTCGGCCTCGGTGAGACCCTTCCCGAAGGAGCCCATCGCCTCGTTGAGCCAGTGGCTGGCCATGAGTCCCAGGGCGTCCTTCACCGCGCGGACGTCGAGGCTGAAGGCCGCCAGCCGCTCCGAGGCCTCGCCCTCGTCGATGCGCTCGAACAGGGCGCGCACGCGCTCGCGGGCCGGCTCGGCGGCCACCGGCGGGAGCATGGGGTGGTAGGAGCGCATCGCGAGGTAGAGCCGCAAGCCGTCCCACAGCCAGCGCTCGATGTGCTCCACCCGGACCTTGCGGGCGCGGGCGTAGGTCATGCTCTTGAAGCGGGGGATCTCGTCGGCGAGCACGTCCAGGGCGCCCACCGACCACTCGGTGAGGATGCCCATGAGCGCGGTGCTGGCGATGGCCGCGAGCTCGCTGGACTCCACCGCCTCGGCGCGGCGCAGGATGTCGGCCACCTCGATGCGCCGGCCGCCCTCCTCGCGCGGGACCTGGGCCTCCAGAGTGTCCTCCTCCGCCTCGACCTCCTCCACCTCCGGGGCGCGGCGGTGGACCGCGCCGTGGCGCTCGCGCCAGATGGCCTTGCGGTTGCGCCACAGGTCGCGGCTTCCGGCCACCTCGTCCTTGAAGTCGGCCTCGGAGATCTCCTCCAGCGAGTCGAGCGGGGCGGGGCAGGGCTTGCGCGAGCCGGCGAACAGGACCATCGCCTGCTCGCCGGGGTCGGTGCGGCGGTAGATGTCGGGGACCACCTTGCCGACCAGCCCTTCGACCAGGGGCTCGTCGGCGAGGGAGTCGTCGGTCACTCGGACGAAGGCGCCAGGAGCAATCACGGCCCCAATGTAGCAGCCCCGGGCGCCGGGGGCTCGCAGCGCGGCTCCGCCGCAACCGAAGTGCTCGTGCCGACCATCCAGCGGCGGAGCCGCGGTCGACAGTCGACAGTTGAGGGTCGAGAGCAGGCCTCACGACCCGCCGGCCGGTTGCTGCGGTGCACTACAAATCCTCCCGCCCCGAGAAGCTTTCGAGCGGTAGTAGTTCAGCCGGTTGAAGCCCCCGGCTCTACCTGGGACAGACCGAACTCGGATGAAGCCCGCTGACGCGGGCTGATCGCTTCGTCCCCAGGCGCCCTCCAGCCGGCGCAAGGGGAAGCTCAGGGCCTGGGGTTGGCCTTGAAGAAGGCCCAGGCCGCCTCGCTCGCGAAGAACGTCGAGCTCTGGAAGCCGTCGGCGGGACAGTCCACGGCGCCGCTCTTGGGGACGCCGCCGGGCCAGCTGTGGCCGCCGCCCTGGACGGAGCAGAGGACCGTGGGGCCCAGGCAGCCGTCGAAGGCGGTGCACGTCCCGTCGCCCTCGGCGAAGTACGCGGAGGAGGTGGCCGCGCAGCCGTTGCGCGTGCGCCAGCCATCCATCGTGTCCGGGACCGAGGTGAAGGCGACCCCGGCCGGTCCGCAGCCGATGCCGCCGCTCCAGGGCACGTGGCCGTCGGCGGTGCCGTGGATGTGCATCACCGGGACCGGGCGTGAGGGCTGGCAGTTGGCCACGCCGATGGTCCCCGCGACCGGGGCGACGGCGGCGATGCGCGTCGAGAGCTCGCAGGCGAGGCGGTGGCTCATGATCGCGCCGTTGGACATGCCGGTGGCGAAGACGCGCCGGCGGTCGAGGCAGAGTTCGCCCTCGACGTGGTCGAGCAGGCGGGAGACGAAGCCCACGTCGTCCACGTTGTCCTCCACCGCCTTGCCGCAGCAGAGGCCGCCGTTCCAGGTCTGCACCAACCCGGTGCCGTCGGGGTAGACGGTGACGAAGCCCTCGCGGTCGGCGACGGGGTCCATGCGCGCGGACTGGTTCTGGATCTGGTCGGCGCTGCCCCCGCCGCCGTGGAAGAGGAGGACCACCGGCGCGGGTGAGCCGGCCTGGTAGCCCGGCGGGACGTGGACTCGGAAGGAGCGGTTCTTTCCGCCGAAGGCGAGCGTCGCGGAGGTCGTCCCCACGGGGAACTTCGTGCCTGGGGTGGTGCAGCCGGAGCTGGCGAGGGGAGGGAAGGGCTGGCCCGTGTCTGGAGAGCCTGCGTCGGGGCCGGGCAGGGCGCCTGCGTCGGGCTCCGTTCCGGTGTCGGGAGTGCTC
>CAZAIE010000168.1:0-10085 GCA_964485035.1 uncultured Myxococcaceae bacterium
TCGCAGCACTTCGAGGAGCCCCCGCGTCCATGACCGTCGACCTCGAGAGCCTCATCCAGCAGGCGCAGGACCTGGCCCCGCTGCCCGCGAGCGCGGCGCGCCTCGCCTCGCTCGTCTCCCAGCCCGACGTGCCCCTCAAGGCGGTGGTGGACGTGGTGGCGCTCGACCCGGCGCTCACCGCGCGGCTCTTGCGCGTCTCGAACTCGGCGGCCGGCGGGGTGCGCATGCCGGTGAAGTCCGCGCGCGACGCGGTGGTGCGGCTGGGGAACGCCACCGTGCTGGCCCTGGCGGTGGCTGGGGCAGTCCGCCGGCAGCTGGCCCTGAAGGTCCCCGAGTTCGGGCTCAGCGAGGACCAGCTCTGGCGGCACTCGGTGGGCACGGCGCTGGCCGTGGAGCGCATCGCTGCAGCGCGTGGCGTCCAGCCTCCGCCCGAGGCCTTCACCGCGGGGCTGCTGCACGACCTCGGCAAGCTGGTGATCGCCCGGTTCGTCCCCAAGGAGGACCTGGGGCGCATCGCGCACGAGCACGAGGCCGGCCGCAGCTACTTCGAGGCCGAGCGCGCGGTGCTGGCGACGGATCACGCGGAGTTGGGCGCCCGGCTGGCCACGAAGTGGGGGCTACCGGAGTCCATCGCCCATGCCATCCGCTACCACCACACCCCGGACCTGCCGGAGGCGGAGGGGGACCCGGTGGCCGACTCGGTCGCGCGGGGAACCTGCTCTCCCGCGGGCTGAAGGAGGCCCCGATGCCCGAGGAGGTGCTGGTGCACTCGGGGTCGCGGGCGCGGCTCGGGCTCGACGAGGAGAAGTGGGCCGAGGCGGCGCGCACGCTCGCCGAGCGGTTCACGCAGACCGTGCACCTGTTCGGGTGAGCGCGCGGGCTGCGCTTCCCCTCTCTGGACTTGGTTGCCGTCCCCGGCGGCGCGCCCTATAACGGCGGGCCGCCCGCGGGATGCCCGCACACCAAGGAGAGACGCCGTGCAGGAACGCTACGAACCGAAGGCCATCGAACCCAAGTGGCAGGACCGCTGGGAGCGCGAGGGCCTGTTCCGGCTCAAGGGCAAGGGCGAGAAGCGCTACGTGCTCGAGATGTTCCCGTACCCCTCCGGCAAGATGCACATGGGGCACGTGCGCAACTACCTCATCGGCGACGTGCTGGCGCGCTACTACCGCATGAAGGGCTTCGACGTCCTGCACCCCATGGGCTGGGACGCGCTGGGCCTGCCCGCCGAGAACGCGGCCATCAAGGACAAGCGGCACCCCGCCGAGCGCACCGTGGAGAACGTCGCGCTCTTCAAGGCGGAGATGAAGTCCGTCGGCTACTCGTACGACTGGGACCGCGAGGTGAACACCTCGCACCCCGAGTACTACCGCTGGAACCAGTGGTTCTTCCTCAAGATGCGCGAGAAGGGCCTGGTCTACCGGCGGATGAGCAAGGTGAACTGGTGCTCGAGCTGCGCCACGGTCATCGCCAACGAGCAGGTGAAGGAGGGCTCCTGCGAGCGCTGCAGCAACGCGGTGGTGGTCAAGCGCATGCCGGAGTGGGCGTTCCGCATCACCAAGTACTCCGAGGCGCTGCTGCAGGACCTGAAGAAGCTCACCGAGTGGCCCGAGCGCATCACCTCGATGCAGGAGAACTGGATCGGCAAGAGCGAGGGGACGTCGATCTTCTTCCAGGTCGAGGGCACCGACGCGTCCATCGAGGTCTTCACCACGCGCTCGGACACGCTCTTCGGCGTGACCTACGTGGTGGTCGCCCCCGACCACGCGCTGATGCCCAAGCTGGTGACGCCTGCGACCAAGGATGCGGTGGCTCAGTTCGCCGCGGACATGGAGCGCAAGGCCGCCGCGCAGAAGAAGGACGAGGAGCCGGAGAAGGAGGGCGTGTTCACCGGCGCCTACGCCATCCACCCCTTCACCGGCGCCAAGGTCCCGGTGTGGGCGGCGAACTTCGTGGTCTCCGACTACGGCACGGGCGCGGTGATGAGCGTCCCCGCGCACGACCAGCGCGACTTCGAGTTCGCGAAGAAGTACTCGCTGCCCATCAAGCCGGTCATCGCGCCCGTCGACGGGACACTCGCGAAGGAAGCCGACCTGACCGCCGCCTTCACCGAGGACGGCGTGATGCAGGACTCCGGCGAGTTCAGCGGCAACCCCTCGGCGCAGGGGCGCAAGAACGTCGCCGAGGCGCTCGAGGCCAAGGGCCGCGGCGGTCCGGCGGTGACCTACCGGCAGCGTGACTGGGGCTTCTCGCGCCAGCGCTACTGGGGCACGCCGATTCCCGTCGTCTACTGCGAGAAGTGCGACCCGAACCACGAGGGCATCAGCGTCCCCGAGGACCAGCTCCCGGTGAAGATGCCGGACATCGACGTGGCCACCGTGCTCACCGGCCGCGGCGAGCCGCCGCTCGCGAAGGTCCCCAGCTTCGTCAACACCTCGTGCCCGAAGTGCGGAGGCCCGGCGCGGCGCGAAGTGGAGACGATGGACACCTTCGTCGACTCCACCTGGTACTACGCGCGCTACCTCTCGCCGAAGTGCGAGAGCGCCCCGTTCGAGGCCTCGGAGGCCAGGCGCCTGCTCCCGGTCGACGTCTACGTGGGCGGCCCCGAGCACGCGGTGATGCACCTGCTGTACTTCCGCTTCTGGACCAAGGTCATGAAGGAGCTGGGCCTGGTCGAGGTGGACGAGCCGGTGAAGCGCCTGGTCACGCAGGGCATCGTCAACGGCCCCGACGGCCGCAAGATGTCCAAGCGCTGGGGCAACGTGATCTCGCCGTCCGACATCGTCGGGAAGTACGGGGCCGACGCGGCCCGCACCTTCGTCCTCTTCGCCGGCCCGCCGGAGAAGAGCATCGACTGGTCCGACGAGCAGGTGGAGGGCTGCAGCCGCTTCCTCCAGAAGGTGTGGCGCCTGGCCTACGCGAACCACGGCTGCGCCTCCGAGAAGGCTCCGGTCGGCGGCGAGACCGGCAACGCGCTCGCCATCCGCAAGGCCGCCCACAAGGCGCTCAAGCGCGTGACCGAGGACATGGAGAAGCTCGGGTTCAACACCTCCATCGCCCGCATCATGGAGCTGGTGAACGCGCTGCAGGGCATCCAGCCCGCGGACAAGGCCGAGCGCGCCGCGATGGCCGAGGCCCTCCGGCTGCTCGCCGCGATGATCTCCCCGGTCGCGCCGCACATCGCCGAGGAGATCGACGAGGCGTACGGCGCCACCGAGAGCCTGCAGGCGCGCACCTGGCCGGCCTTCGACGCCGCGCTCGCCACCGACGACCAGCTGGTCTACGCGGTCCAGGTGAACGGGAAGCTGCGCGGCCAGGTCACCGTCGCGCCGGACGCCGGCGAGGAGCTCGTCAAGGCCGAGGTGATGAAGGACGAGAAGATCACCGTGCACCTCGCGGGCAAGACCGTGCGCAAGGTGGTCTTCGTGCCCAAGCGGCTGATCAACTTCGTCGTCGGCTAGTGGCGTCGGGGAGGGTCGCATGATGAGCCTTTGGCGACCCTCCTTCGCCCTGGCCGTGCTCCTCGCGACGTCCTGCGGCTACCGCTTCACTCCGGCGGGCGGCCCGCTGCCCGGCGGGGCGCGGGCTCTCTATGTCCCGGTCTTCAAGAACGCGACCACCGAGGGCGGCATCGAGGGCTACTTCACCGAGGCCCTCCGTGACGAGCTCGCGCGCTACGGCCGCGAAGGGGGCCCCGCTTCCGACGCCGAGGCCCACGGGACGATCACGAGCGTCAGCAGCGGCTCGGCCATCGTCACCAGCCAGCTCTCCGAGCGGGCCTTCCAGACGCTGAGCTACCGCATCCAGGCGACGGTCTCGGTCCGCGTGGTGCGCGGCGGTGCGACGCTGGCGGAGACGACCGTGAGCGGCGGCGAGGACTACCTGCCGTGCCGTCCCACCGCGGGCTTCGAGTGCCCGGTCCAGGGCGTCGGGGTCCTGGAGACCGAGGCGAGCCGGCGGATGGCGCTGCGCCGCCTCGCGCCGACGCTGATGCGGCAGGCCTACCAGAACCTCACCGGCTTCTGAGCCGGCCGCGGAGAACACGCATGAGCGGACACGACACCACGCAAGAGGTCCTGGAGTCGCTGGAGGCGCCGCCGAGCCTCCTGCCCTACCTGGACGAGCTGCTCTCCGACCTGCCCAGCCTGGGGACGGACGCGGCGCAGGTGGTCGCCACGCTGAAGAGCCTCGACGTGCCTGCGGGCGCGAAGGCCATCGACCTCGGGTGCGGCTCGGGGATCGTCGCGGTGGCGCTCGCGCGCGACCTGGGGATGAACGTCGAGGGCCTCGACGGGTATCCGCTCTTCGTGGAGCGCGCCCGGAAGCGGGCCGAGGCCGCAGGCGTCGCCGCGCGCTGCAGCTTCCGGGCAGCCGACCTGCGCGAGGGCCTCCAGCACCGCGGGCTCGACGTCGCAGTCTTCGGAGCCGTCGGCGCCATCCTCGGGGGCTTCGAGGAGACCGTCCGTCAGGTGCGCGAGGTGCTTCGCCCTGGTGGGCTGCTCGTGCTCGACCACGCCGTGTCGCGCACCGCGGGCAGCCCGCTGTACCCGACGCTGGACCAGGCCCATCACTCCTTCTCGGACTTGTCGGACCACCTCGTCGCCGAGGTGCTCGCGGGGGATGAGGACGTCCGGGCCGTGAACGAGCGCAACCACCGGCTCATCCAGGCGCGAGCCGAGGCCATTTCGAAGCGGGTGCCCTCCGTCGCTGCGGACCTCGCTGCGTACCTCGAGCGACAGACCCGCGAGGAGGCCGCACTCCAGTCGGACGTGCTCCCGGTCCTGTGGGTCCTGCGCCGAGGGTGACGGAAATGGGGGAGGGGTGGGGCGTGTTCGGCCGCCGCGGGTAAGATGGCGGCCTCTTGGCCGACCGAAGACAGGGACGAGTGCCGAAGACCATCATCAAGGGCCGCAGGATTCCGTGGGCGCTCGGCGGCTCCCTGCTGCTGCATGGAGTGCTCGCGGGCTGGCTCTGGCTCCGGCCCTCCTCGCCGCCGGTCGTTCGCGGACCGAGCCTGGTCGAGCTCGAGGTGTACGAGACGCCCCGGGTGGCTCCTCCGGCTTCGGCTCCTGCTCACGTGGCGACGCCTGCACCCAAGCCAGCCCCGGACAAGCGCCCGGTGGCGAAGCGTGCCGGTGGTCCGGCCAGTCGCACTCCTTCTGTGCCGACCGTGCCCCCGCCCGCTGCTGAAGAGGGAACGGGAGGCGTCGCGGTCAGTGACGTGCCCCGGGCTTCCCCGGGCGACCTGCCGAAGAACGGCGCGTTCGGAACGGGCGCGCTCTCGCTTGGCGTCTCCAGCGATACGGCACGGCTGCTCGTGGAGCCCCGGGTCGACCCGCCGGACGCCGGGCCGAGCGAGCAGGCCCTGGTCAAGGGGCGCGTCGACTCGATGCTCACCGAGGCGCTCAGCCAGCAGCGCGCAGCCGGAGCCGTCGACGGTGCGGTGCAGGGGCTCGGGCGCAGCTTCGAGGGCGCCGCGCGCCGAGCCTCGGTGGCCCCGGAACTCCAGCGGTGGATCGACTCGGCGGTCGCGAACTACCGCAAGCAGGCGGCGCGCTTCGGGGGGCTGGGCAAGGAGACCACGGAGTGGGAGCGCATCGAGGGCCGGGCGCTCCAGGGCTTCGACCGCGACGGCGCGACCTACGTGACCATCGTCGAGCTGCGCCAGGGCTCGGACGGGAGCCTCCTGGACCTGAAGCTCGTCTCTTCCAGCGGCGCCCAGGAGTTCGACCAGCGCGCGCTCGGCTCCGTCGTCGACGGCGTGCGCACCGACGCCACCGCCTTCGGCGGCCCCAAGGCCCAGGGCAAGCAGTCGCTGTGGGCGCTCATGGGCTACCGGCAGTCCGACTCAGACGCCGTCGAGACCGCGAAGAAGGTGTACCGCTACGTCCTCCTCGACGTGGTGGACCTCAAGCCCACGATGATCCAGCTTGAGAAGGGCGGGGGGACCGAGCGGCTGCGCTTCAGCGCGCGCCTGCTCGCGGTGTACTAGCATCCGCCTCCCACCCGGAGGCTCCATGCACCGTCTGCTCGTCACCGTCGCTGCCGTCCTGCTCGTCGCGCCGTCCGCCTGGGCGGGCACGCTCCAGGTCGGGCCGGGGAAGACCTACGCCAAGCCCTGCGCGGCCATCGCCGCGGCGCAGGACGGCGACGTCATCGAGATCGACGCGGCCGGCGCCTACGACGGAGACGTCTGCATCTGGCCCAAGAAGAACCGGCTCACGGTCAAGGGCGTGAACGGGCGCGCGAAGATCGACGCGGCGGGCAAGAACGCGGGCGGCAAGGCCATCTGGGTCATCACCGGCGCGGACACGACGATCGAAGACGTGGAGTTGAGCGGCTGCAAGGTCCCCGACAAGAACGGCGCGGGCATCCGGCAGGAGGGGCCGAACCTCACCGTGCGGCGCTGCGTCTTCCGCGACAACGAGGACGGCATCCTCACTGGCGCCAACGCCGCCAGCGAGATCCTCATCGAGGACAGCGAGTTCGCGAACAACGGGGCGGGGGACGGCTACTCGCACAACATGTACATCGGGCACGTCGGCAAGTTCACGCTCAAGGGCTGCTACACCCACCACGCCAAGGTGGGCCACAACGTGAAGTCCCGCGCCGCGGTGAACCACATCCTCTACAACCGCATCGAGGACGGCGCCGACGGCACCGCGAGCTACGAGCTGGACCTGCCCAACGGCGGCACGAGCTACGTCATCGGCAACGTGATCCAGCAGGGGCCGGCCACGCAGAACCCCACGCTGCTCGCCTTCCGCGAGGAGGGTGGGGCGACCGAGAACCCCGGGCTCGACCTCTACGTCGTGAACAACACCTTCATCGACCAGCGCAAGCCCGCGGGGCTCTTCATCCGCGTGAACTCGACGACGCCCGCGGTCATCAAGAACAACGTCTTCTACGGGGGCGGCAAGGTCACCGACCAGACGAGCGCGGTGCTGGCCAACAACGAGACCGGAGCGGACCCGAAATTCGTGGACCTCGCGACCCTCGACGTGCGGCTCGCGGCGGGCTCGCCCTGCATCAACGCCGGGACCGACCCCGGCAGCGCCAACGGGTTCTCGCTGATGCCCTCGCTCCACTACGCGGCCACGGCCCACACCGAGCCGCGCCCGCTTGACGGGACCCTGGATCTGGGCGCCTTCGAGTACGGTCCTGGGGCGCCGGTCGACGCCGGCACGCCAGGCCCGGATGCGGCAGCCCCTTCCGCGGATGCCTCGGCGGCGGCTCTGGACGCGGGCTCTCTGGGCCCTTCGGACGCGGCGGCAGCGGGCGCCGATACCAGTGTCTCCCCCTTGGACTCTGGCCCCGTCGCGGTCGCCGATGGCGCCTTGCCGACGTCCGATGCTGCCCTCGTGCCTCCCGACGTCGAGCCCGGCTGTGGCTGCGGGGCAGGCCCCGGATGGGGGGCTCCAGGTGTCGGTTTTGTGATGGTTTTCCTGCTCGCCGCCAGTCGTCGTCGCGTCGCTCGATAGCGCCGCGAAGCTCTGCTAGCTTCCGCACCCTCGAAGTGTCTCAGCGGAGGGTGACGCCGTGCAGATCTTTGCGCTCCTGTTGACCATGCTCGCCGGTTCGCCTGCTGCCGCTCCGGAGAGCGAACAGGTGAGGCTGGACGAGATGCTGGGCCTGCTCGAGGAGCTCAACTCCTCGGTGACCACGGCGACGCGCACCCCGCACCGCGTGGAGCTGGTGCCCGGCCTGGTGACGGTGATCGGCCACGACGAGATCCGGGCGATGGGGGCGCGCACGCTCGCGGACATCCTCTGGGTGGTCCCCGGCTTCTCGCACGTGCAGGACAACAACGAGCACATCGTCGCCGTGCACGGCATCTCCGCGACCACCAACAACAAGCTGCTGGTGCTGCGCGACGGGCACCGCCTCAACGAGTTCCTCTTCGAGAACGTCGAGCCCGACTACTCGATCACCCTGGGGAACGTGGACCGCATCGAGATCGTCCGCGGGCCCGGGGCGAGCCTCTACGGCAACGCCTCGCTGACGGTGGTGAACATCATCACCGAGGACGGCGGGAAGAGCCGCGAGCGCCACGTCTCGGTCTCGGTGGGCGATCAGGGGCAGGCGGTGCTCGGGGGCACCTGGCGCAGCGCCTGGGAGACCGGACACGTGATGGTCTTCGGCCAGTACGCCTACGTGCAGGGCGAGACGGTGGAGGTCGAGCCCGCAGCGGGTGTCGCAGAGGGGCTGCGCAACCAGGCGAGGGTGGACGCCTACCCGCACAACTTCGACGTGGGGATGAAGCTGGTCGAGGGCGGGCTGACGCTCTCCGGCTCGGTGCGGCGCTCGGCCTACGTGCAGCCCATGGGCAACGTGGGCCAGGTGGTCGATCAGTCGGAGGGGTACGACGCCTGCGCCGACCGCATCCGCGAGGGGAAGCAGGCCGCGGGCAGCTGCGACGACCTGCTCCTCCACCGGCTCGAGCAGAGCTTCCTGTACGCGAGCCTGGGCCTCGTCTACGAGCGCGAGGTCGGCCCGGTGAAGCTCGTCTTCCGCCACGCGTTCGACCACAGCACCTACGAGTCCTGGCAGCTGCGCCGCTCTCCGCGCGAGCTCCCGCCGCACGGCAGCCTCTTCTCGCTGAACTGGGAGGGCTACCGCGGCGGCATCGACTACTCCGGCTTCTACGCCTGGAAGTCGGGCAACGCGCTGGTGGGGCTCGCTGCCGAGCGCCGCGAGCTCACCGGCAGCTTCTACCAGGCCAACCAGCCGGACCCGGCGGTTTTCTCCCGTGGCGAGCTCGTCCCTCCCGGCGCCGAGCACAACGTCGCCGGGTACCTCCAGGTCCAGCAGACCCTCTTCGAGGTGCTGCACCTCAACGGCGGCCTCCGCTACGACTACTTCGAGGGCTTCGGGGGCTCGTTCAACCCGCGCGCGGCCATCACCTACATGCCGGTCGACCTGGTGAGCCTGAAGCTCATCTACGCCCGGGCCTTCCAGGCCCCGACCTACTTCTACCGGATGTCCAACCCGGCGCTGGGCTACGGCAGCTCGGAGGACCTGCAGGCGGAGACCTTCGACAGCCTGCAGGCCGCGGTGCGCGTGGGGCAGGGCGCCCGCTGGTCGGGCGAGGTGGCCTACTACTTCAACCGCCTCGACAACCTCATCTCCCGCGACCCCAGCGTCTCGCCGGCGGTGTACCGCAACTTCGGCAAGCTCACGGTCCACGGCGTCGAGGCCGACGGGCGGTTCCACCTGGGCATGGTCACCGCGTTCGCGAACTACACCTTCCTCCAGCCCATCGCCGGCGAGACCCGCGAGGGCCTCCTGCTCCACGGCTCCATCCCCTACGTCTCGGCGCACACCGTGAACGCGGGCGTGACCGTGCGGCCGCTCTCAGTCCTGAGCCTGAACACCTACGGCTCCTGGCACAGCCGGGCCTCCGCGCCGCCCTCGGCGATCGCCCCGGACGGCATGCCGGCGCGGTTCCTGCTCAACGGCACGGTGGCGGCGGAGAACGTGCTGAAGGGCGTGCGGCTGGCCCTGAGCGTCCACAACATCCTGGGGACCCGCTACGACCAGGGAGGCAGCGTGCCGCCCTTCCCGCAGGCGGGGCGCTGGTTCCGGCTCACCGCCGAGTACGCCTTCCAGTGACGCAGCGCGCCACGGCCGGAGCTTGACCGGTCCGGGGCCAGGGGCTAGCAGGTTCGGGATGCGCCAGCCCGTCGCTCTCGCCGCCGCCCTGCTCCTCGTGCTCGCCTGCGGCGCGCAGGACACCCCCAGCCCGCCGCCGCGCGCCCAGCCCCAGAAGTGCCAGTCCGTCGACGCCCTGGCCCCGGCGCTGATGGAGACGCTCGAGGGCGGCAAGGCCGAGAAGCTGCGGGTGGTGCTCGAGCGCGAGCGCCTCTGGGACGACCAGCCCGACGGCCGGGCGAGCCCGGTCATCACCCTGCTGCGCGTGGTCATCGGCACCCTGCGCTCGATGGCCCTGGACCCGGCCGAGGCTGGCGCGCCAATCGGGCAGCTGTGCAACCTCGCGAAGCCGCCCGCGGCTCAGGACTCGAACCGCATCTGCGAGGCGAGGCGCGTGCTCGAGGTCTTCGTGCGCGAGGGCAAGGGCATCGAGG
>CAZAIE010000169.1:0-264 GCA_964485035.1 uncultured Myxococcaceae bacterium
CTTGCGGTCTGCTCCCGGCATGTCCTCCCACGACGAGCGCCAGGCGCTCGTCGTGGGAGGACATGCCGGGAGCAGACCGCAAGTCACAGGCCTTGGCGAGGGCAGAGGACCACCCGCGGAATTACTTAACTCCAGTTAAGTAACCCGCCTCTCGCACCACCCCTGCCCTACCTGCCTCCCAAGAGGGGAGCTGGCTTGGCGTCCGTCCGCAATCCCCACCCTGAAGAGCCCTTCCCTTCCAGGCCCGCCGGACGCACGCAGCCC